>NZ_BDHF01000033.1:0-18986 GCF_054786115.1 Treponema sp. R80B11-R83G3
GACAATGAATTTAAAGACATAAAAACAGAAACGGCTCAAACAGGCGATCCTGTATTGCGTATTAATGGCATGTATATTCACTCCCCGCGCGATCCGTTACGTGAAGGTCAGCGTCTTGCGCAGGCTTGCGAACAGGCTGATGTAAACGGCGAAAAAGGCTCAATTGTCATTTTAGGTTTTGGGCTTGGCTATTCCGCGCAAGCAGCAGTAAAGCTGGGGCGGCCTGTGATTGTGGTGGAAAGACACAAAAGTCTGCTTCTAAAAGCGTTTGAATTTAGGGATTTCAGCGAATTTTTGGGCAAAAACAGAATAATTTTTGTAATTGGCGGCAGTGGAGACGCGATAACAAGCGCCCTCTCAATGGCAAACGAATTAGTTTCCGGCGGAGACGCAAGCGCGAAAAAAATCGCCCCCTACATTATTAACAACAAAGCGCTGACAAGTTTTGACGAGCAGTGGTACAAGCAGATAGAAGGTAAAATTCAATCATGGACTGCGAGGGACAGTGTAAACACAGCCACCCACAAACGTTTTGGGCAGAGGTGGGTACGCAACTTTTCACGTAACATAAGCGCTATCTATGAATATCCGGGGATTTCCCGCTTGTCAAATTTTGCAATGGCGCAGACCGACAGTCAGCCACTTCCGGAATTTTCAGCCTCCGCAGAAGCCACAAATCTTGCAGTGGCGCAAGCCGAAAATCAGTCCCTCCCAGTATCAAAGACAGCTAATCAGCCTCTCCCCGTATTCCTTGCCGCCGCAGGACCAAGCCTAGACAAAATCAAACCGTTGTTACGCGACATTTATGAGAGGTGCGTTATTGTCGCGGTAGACACAAATCTTCGCTTTTTCATAAAAAACGGCATTCAGCCTGATTTTGTCCTTGTAGTTGACCCACAATTTTGGAACAGCCGTCATCTTGACCGTTGCGTCCGCGAAAAAGACAATTTGCAAACCGCGCTGATAGCCGAGTCTGCCGTTTATCCGCCCGTATTAAAACTGCCATTTAAACATAAATTTCTTTGCGGCACCATTATCCCGCTTGGAATGTTTATTGAAAAGCGCGTCGATTCAAAAACAAGGCTAGGGGCGGGAGGTTCTGTCGCTTCTACGGCATGGGATTTCACGCGCTTTTTAGGCGCTCAAGAAATTTGGATAGCCGGTTTAGACCTTTCGTTTCCCGATTTAAAAACTCATTTCCACGGCGCGCGTTTTGAGGAGATTTCCAACTCAAGCTCCAACCGCTTTAACCCCGCCGAAAAATGGGTAGTACGCGCCCTGCGCGACGGCTTCCCTTTTAAAGCGCCTTCCCTCTGCGGCGGACAAGTTACCACGGACAGACGCCTTTCCCTCTACGCCGCATGGTTCGAGGCTCAATTTGCCCAAAACAAACAAATCCAAAACCATGCCCTTTTCCACGAAGGACTAGCCATAAAAGGACTCCATGCGGCGGACAGCCAAAAACTTTTAACCCTGCCAAACCGCCGCGATGAGATTAACCGCCGTATTCAGCTAACGTTCTCTGAAATAGAAAAAAATTTTAACGCCCCGGAAGAAAAGCGCGGCAGGGCTGAGAGGTATGAAAAAGCGATTAACGCTCTAAAGCACGGACTTGAAAGTATTAAAACTGCCAATGAAGAAGGAGCGGGAGTTGTGTTGGAGAGCGAGGTTAAAGAAATAGCGGATTTCTTGTCAGCGTCTGTGGAGAAAGATTTTTATAACGCGTATTTAAAAGAAGTGGCGGGGTTGTTTTAATTGCGTAAAGCGCGAAAGCGAAAATGTGGTGTAACAAAAGTTTTAATTTTACCACGAACCACACGAACAAGGAGCGAATTAAGAAAGCGAAGATATTTACTACAAATATACGTGTAGTAGAAATATAAATAGATTAGGAGTTGTTGTATGAAGGCTGAATTGGGACTTCACGATAAGATAACGGACAAGAACCCCTTAATCCTCGTTTTCTCTTACACTCATACTGGTAATTAACGCTAATCCCTCTAGGTTCGCTATGGTTCGTGGTAAAATTCAAATTTATTGGACAGTCCCTGCAGTTACCACTGTTGTGCGGTTAGCTGAAATCTTTTTTAATAATCTCAAAAATAATTTTAAAATTAGGCCCGCCACGGTTGCCGTAATAATACCAGTTATTGTTTATCGAATAGTAATTATAACGAAACAAAGCAACCCGCGTTTCTTTATTATTTTCGTATAATATAATTATTGAATAAGCAGTGCCGCCTAGTGTTCCGTAAAAGACAGACAACAAAATGTTGCATTTTTGATTTTATTATTTAATAGCATAAGTGCAGGTAATTATGATAAAAATGAATGATTTACCATCTTTTTTCTTTATATTTTCATATATTTGCCAAATAGGTATTTGGCGTTTATACGAGTAGGTTTAAAAACGGTATCATAGGAAATACCGTAGCGCCATTACCTTTTTAAACTTCCATACAAAAGTTTATTAGCAAATCAAAAATATTCGCGTAACATTGCGATTATTTTTCATACAAAACTCCTTCTTGCTTGTTGTGTGAACTATAAACCTTAAAACGCCCAACCAAGATTTAAATAACCTCTCCAGTTCCCATCAGCATAAACCGGATCATTTTTATGTCTGTTAACATCATTTTCAGCACCGTGTGCCCAAGAAGGAACAGGAATATTCATGTAAAAATTAGTCATTTCGCCAATTATAAATGTCCCCAAGAACCCAAACCCTAAAAATAATCCGCCCGGCTTACCGATATCTATTTTCCAGCCAAACTCTCCGGTAATAGACAACCCGCTGCCCATTACGGACAAATACCATATATAGTCTTGCCCAGGTTGGGGTGGTATATCATACTCGTCAAGTACTTGATTACCGGCATTAAAATAACCTAACGCAAGCCCCATGAAAAATTTTCTGCCCCACGGATAAAAACGAAGAAATGCGTCTATTCCAAAAACAGTACCCCTGTCAAAATCTTCTAGTTGTGCTTTGTCAGAAGAAGACGAACCATAACCGGAACTAGGTAAATAACCGTCATAAGTAACAGGCTCAAGCGGAATACCCAAAAAAAGATTTACTCCAGTTGATATTTTAGAATTAATCATTCTTTCATACCGTAGCCCAACATTTAAGCTTGCGCCTTGCCAAAGATTATAACCGCCGGAGAATTCACCGGAAAGCCAGTTGTCCTTCACGTTAGCTGTCGGTATGCTTCTTTCAAATTCTTCCGCTGAGGAAGATCCGCTCAAAAGAAACACAACCTGCCTGTCTTTTTTTAACTCACTGGTAATTTGCCTCTGTATCGCCGCAGTTTCTACATTGATAATTCTTATTCTGAAACGGTAGTATGTTTCCATGTCGGTTAACGCGCCTGAGATAATGTATTGCGCTCCTATCATTTTTCCGATAGATACCATAGATTCGTCGCTGACATAGCCGGAATATTGAAATTTCATCTCATTCAAGATAGCCGTAATATTTTTGCGATCTACAACGGTAACTTTACCGGCTTCCAATAATTCACTGGTTAATTCATCTAATGCGTAATCCGAAAATCCTTTGGCGGGAGATTCAAAATTAAGCAGCGCAATTTTTGCCTTCTGCGGCACTTCGCCTTCTATTCCTCTTGCGGAACGGGTAATTACCTCTTTAAGCTCCAACTGTTGCGCTGAAACAGCCTCTGCCGTTAGTACGAAATATACTAAAATTAATAAAAACTTTTTCATAAAAGTCTCCTTGTAAATCTAATTTTTGACAATTTTCTGAATTTCCTCTGTAAAAACAGAAAATAAACATTCCAATAGTATTATTTATTAGTCTATAGGGATTTTGAATCATTGTCAATAAATTGAAAAAATATCAATAATCTTCTTTTTTTCAGGGATTTTTACTAGCAAAAAGCAAGGAATTGTTGATATTTAGTTATATTAAGGCAAAAAAAGCGTCAAATTTGGGTTTTTATGCCCGTTTTTATGAGGATTTGATATGACAGGAGCCGATTTACGGCAGATTTTAAGTAAAAATATCAAATTATTAAGAAAAAAGCGTTCTTTATCGCAGATAGAACTTGCCGAAAAAGCCGACATTTCCATTCCATTTTTAAGCAATATTGAACGCGGCAATAAATGGCCCTATCCTGACACTTTGGCAAAACTAGCCGAAGCGCTTGACGTGGAAGCCTATGCGCTTTTTGTTATTGACTATTCCCCAAAAGAAGAATTGGAACAGTTAAGGCGGGAAATAATTCAAGATATAAAAAATAACTATGATGACAAATTAGAAAAATCATTTGTCTCTAATATTGAAAATGTTGTAAAAATGTCTGTAAAACAGGCTGTCGCTTCTGAATTTAAGAACCTTAAAAAAAAGAAATAATTACTTTATGAGTGTTAGTTCATATTCTTACTACGCCATTTGCTTGATTTCCTCTTAATTTTTGGTTATTATATAAACGTGAGAATCTTCAAAAACAAGTGGTTTCATCGTTTTGCTGGTAAGGAAGGTATAACTGACAATGAGTTGAAGGAAGTTGTAAGACAGCTTGAAAAAGGACAATTCTATGCCGATTTAGGCGGAGGGGTCTATAAGATGGAATTAGCCAGAAAAGGCGAAGGGAAACATGGAGGTTATCGGTCAATAGTCATTTTCAAAAGTGAGTTTCGTTCCTTTTTTGTTTACGGTTTTCCGAAGTCAAAAAGGGACAATATTGGTGATAATGAATTAAAAGGTTATAAGAAAGAAGCAAAGTATAATTTAACAATGACCGATGAACAGATAAATAAATGGTTAAAAAACCAAACATTGATAGAGATTTTACAGGAGGAAATAAAATGAAATACAATAGTGAAATGCTTGAAGTAATCCATCAAGATGCAACAGAGATGTTTAAAGTTGGTGCAATAACAGAATCAGAAATGCGTGAATTTGACGAATTGTGCCTTTCAAACCCTAAAACAGAAAACAAATCTTCCCCTGTTTATGCCAATGATAATTCCGTGAATACTAAACATATAACCAAGGCAACTGCTTAAAAAGTGCCTGTCACTCTTTTCCCCCTCCCCACAAAATTCTATTAATTAAATTGTGAATAATAAAAAAGTATACAATCAAATTATAAATAATAAATAATACACTATTAATGTCCAGTATAAATTCCGTCTTTATTAATTGTACTCAATAACTAAGGAGTATTTTATGAGTCTTAGAATCAAATTAACTGCGATTATTCTGGGAATGATCCTGATAACCATCACTATTTTGTCCGTGTTTATTCTTACCCGCTCGGCAAGTTTGCAAACTGCCACAACCTACGATTACGCTCACGAATTGGCGCAAAGCGCGTCAATTGAAATACAGCGGCGTATAGAAGTCTACACGGATTACTCAAATATAATCGCGCAGTTATTCAGCGATTATGAAAACGTTCAGGAAAATTTACGGCGGACTAATTATGAAGAAATCCTGCAAAGCTCAATCCGGCAGAATCCTCAAATTATAAATATCTGGACGGCATGGCTTCCCAATACCATAGACGACCGTGACGCGCAATTGGGACAGTTCCGATTCTTTTACTCAAGACGTGACGGTCAAGTTCAACTTTATCCTGAAGGTTACGAAGGCTGGCAAAGTTATCTGTCGAATATGACTGATAAACCAACCATTTCAAATCCCGTGTGGAGGGATATAGCCGGCATGGGAAATGTTCCCATTATTGCAATCATGTATCCAGTCAGGAACAGAGCTGGAAGGCTGGTAGGTTTGGTTGGAGTGGATTTTGCAAGCAGAATGCAGGATATAGTTGATGATTTGGTGAAAGAAGTTTATGACGGCAAGGGATTAGGCGGGGTATATACCAACGACGGCACGATACTCGCGCATTGGGATAAAACGCGCGTTACGGGAAATATCAAAACTGATTCAACAGAAAGAGATTTGCTCGGTCAAGAGCTTAATCGGGTAACGCAATCGATTAAGGACGGAAAAATCAGCGTATTAACGCGGTATTCTAAGACAAAATTACAAGACTATTATCTCATTTATTATCCTATCAATGTTACCGGTATTGATACCGCATGGTGCTTTTACATGGGACTCCCCATGAATGAAATAACCAGACCAGTTAGGGATATGACATTTATTGCGATAATATTCGCCGTGATTCTTCTGATAATATCGGCAATTATTACCATGTTTGTCTCAAATAGCATTGTCAAGCCGATTATCAGCGTAACCAATACGTTAAAAGACATATCAGAGGGTGAAGGCGATCTGACTAAAAGAATAAACAACAACTCTAAAGACGAGGTAGGCGCTTTATCAAACTATTTTAACCTAACCATGGAAAAAATAAAAAAACTTATTATAATTATAAAGAAAGAGGCGTTAAAATTATCTAATGTCGGCAATGATCTTGCCAGTAATATGACCGAGACTGCGGCTGCGATAAACGAAATCACCGCCAATATCCGCAGTATTAAAGGCAGAGTCATAAACCAAAGCGCCAGCGTTACAGAAACTAACGCCACAATGGAACAGGTTATCGCTAACATAAATAAATTAAACGGTCATGTTGAAAGCCAAAGCGGTAATGTTTCCCGCGCCTCATCAGCTATTGAGGAAATGGTCGCCAATGTCAATTCAGTAACCGACACTCTGGTTAAAAACGCCGCTAATGTCAAGTCGTTAAAAGAAGCCTCGGAAGTAGGCCGTGGCGGATTACATGATGTAGCGTCTGACATTCAGGAAATAGCCCGTGAATCAGAAGGGTTGTTAGAGATAAATTCGGTAATGGAAAACATTGCCAGTCAGACCAACTTGCTTTCGATGAACGCGGCAATTGAAGCGGCTCATGCCGGAGAAGCGGGCAAAGGTTTCGCCGTTGTCGCCGATGAGATACGCAAACTGGCTGAAAGTTCCAGCGAGCAATCCAAGACCATCGGCAATGTTTTAAAGAAGATAAAAGGTTCAATAGACAAGATCACTAAATCAACAGAAAACGTACTTGAAAAATTTGAAGCGATTGACTCAGGCGTTAAGACGGTGGCGATGCAGGAAGAGAATATCCGTAACGCAATGGAGGAGCAGGGCGAGGGAAGCAAGCAGGTTCTTCAAAGCGCTGCCGGTTTAAATGAAATTACCCAACAGGTAAAAAGCGGCAGTGAAGAAATGCTTGAGGGTAGCAAGGAAGTAATGAATGAAAGCCAGAATCTTGAAAAAATATCGCTGGAAATTACCAACGGCATGAATGAGATGGCCTCCGGCGCGGATCAGGTGAATACAGCAGTAAACCACGTCAACGAGATAAGCGCCAAAAACCGCGCTGGAATTGAGACTTTGTTACAGGAAGTTTCAAGGTTTAAGGTGGAGTGAGTTATTTAATTATTGGAGTATATTGACAAAAAAAATATTTGAAATAATAATTAAGTTAATATATGAATATTTTTGAATCAATAATGTTGGTTTGTTTCGGCTTTGCATGGCCGCTTTCCATATACAAATCATTTGTATCCAAAAAAACGGCGGGTAAAAGCCTGTTGTTCCTAATAGTATTGCAAATAGGTTATGTGGCAGGTTGTTTGTTTAAATTTACAGAATACTGGGATAATTTAAAAACAAACCCTAACGAGACTATCAGTATAAATTTATACTTGTACATTCTAAATTTTGTAATGATAACAATAGATGAGTTATTATTTTTAAGAAACCGCAAGCTAGAAACAGGCAAGTAAAATATGCCCCTGAATGTAACTATTAATTCATTCGTATATTTGATAATATAAAAGGATAAATTCTTAAATCACAGGAGTCATTATGAACTTAATGCAAAAACTCTCTTCTAAAAATCTATTAGTATTCAATTTGGTACTTATTGGCGCCATTTTTGGCTTTTCTCTGGCATTTTTATCGTTTTCTTGCTCCACGCCGGGATCACGCGTGCGCGCGCAGGAAAGCAAGGTAGTTATCCCTGAAGACGCGCTTGCCGTGGCTGAGGCGTTGCAGACTACTTTCCACGCGGTATCTGAAAAAATGCTCCCTTCAGTAGTTGAATTAAAAACAGTTTCCGTCAGAAAGCAGCAGGCTCCAAGTTTTAACGGAATCCCCTGGGAATTTTTCTTTGGGCCGCGTGACAAGGAGCAAAACGATAGGGAACGCGAATACCGCTCTCAAGGCTTAGGCTCAGGGATTATTGTGCGGCAGAAAGACGGAGTTTACTACGCACTTACAAACAACCATGTTGTTGATGAAGCGAATGAAATTACGGTTGCCGTAAGGGACGGCAAAGAATATACCGCACAACTTGTCGGCAAGGATGAACGTAAGGATCTTGCGTTGGTTTCCTTTAAAACAAATGATAACTATCCGCTTGCGGTTTTAGGCGACTCTGACAGCGTTATGGTCGGAGATTGGGCGATTGCGATTGGCAACCCGCTTGGGGAGCAATTTTCATTCTCGGTAACAATGGGAATCGTTAGCGCGGTTGGACGCACAGGAGGGCCGGGCGGCAATATCAATGATTTTATACAAACAGACGCTCCTATCAATCAGGGGAATTCAGGCGGGCCTCTTGTAAACATCAGGGGCGAAGTAATCGGCATCAACACATGGATTGCAAGCAACCAGTCAGGTGGCGGCAATGTCGGGCTTGGTTTTGCCATACCGATAAATAACGTTAAACGCTCTATTGATGAATTTATCGAAACCGGAACCACAAAATACGGCTGGCTTGGCGTTTCATTAATGGACGCAAATAAAGAAACCATAACAGGACTCGGTCTTGAGAACAAACGCGGCGCTCTTGCCTCTCAGGTGTTCCTCGGCTCTCCCGCCGACAAAGGCGGCATAAAACCCGGAGACTTTATTACCCATGTTAACGGCAAGGAAGCCAGAGGCGTCCAGCAGCTTCAGATGATTGTCGGCGACTTAAGGCCTGGCGACAACGCGACATTTACAGTTATCCGGGACAAGCAGACAAAGGAAATAAAAGTACGCATAGAAACCCGCACGGAACAGGTTGCTTCAGATAACAAAAAACTTTGGCCCGGCGTTACGGTTGTTCCGTTAAATGATCAAATCAGGCAGAACATGGAACTAGATAAAGACGCAAAAGGATTAGTTGTGGAGCAAATTATTAGCGGAAGCCCCGCTGACATTATCGGCATAAAGCGGGGCGACAGAATAACTGCGGTAAACGGCGTTACGGTAAATGACATCGCCGCATTCTACAAAGTGTTACGCGAAAACACAAACACCGAACTCTGGTTTGGATTACTCAGAAACGACTCCTCACTGGAATCGCTAAAATTTAAGCGTTAAATGTCTACTTTAAAGACGGGGCGTTTTGTGCGGCTTTGATCATAATTGAAAATATCCGCGTTAAAGCGCCTCTCGGCTTCAAGGGTTGAGGGCGGTCCGTGTCCGGGAAGTACAGTATAATCGCCGGGGAGCGAAAGAAGGCGGCTGCGAAGTTTGTTCATCTGCGTGGCCATTCCGTAAGCGCTTGCCGTGCTTCCCACAAGGCCTGCCGTAAGCACGTCGCCCGTGAAAAGCAAGTCTCCTATTTTATAAACAACAGAATCTGAAGAATGTCCCGGTATTGAAATAATCTCGACGGTAAAGCCGCCAATAACAAGTTTATCGCCGTCTTTTACCCTTGTTGTTTTATGTTCCATAATATTTTGATTTAAGGCAATTACTCCCGTATTATATATCCGGGTTAAAGTCCGCAGACCCTGCACATGGTTTAAATGATCGTGCGTTATCAGAACGGCTTTCAGGCTAAAATTATTATTCTCTATCGTTTCAAGCGTAACTCTTTCCATGCTTCCCGGATCGACAATAATTGCCGCATTCTGCTGACCCTTAGTCGCGTTTTCCATTCCAAGAATGTAACAGTTGCTGAACCCATATGAACAGTAGTGAAAAAATAACTTCATTGTTCTTCCGTTTCAAATACGGCTTCCGCCGTGTTTGACGATTTAAATATAACGTCTTTTTGTTTTGAGCTTGCAAAATGCACCCGTTTTAAGTTGCAATTTGAAAAAGAGATGTTTGCCAAATCTGCGCCGATAAATCTGCTGTTGTACAAATTTGAATTAATAAACATCACGTCGTTAATCGGCGCACCCTCAAAATTAACATGCACAAGTTCAACGCCGTCAAACTTGCATTTCTGAAAACCGGCTCCGGCAAATGAAACAAATTGAATGTCAGCTTTTGAAAAATCACAGCCGCTAAACTCGCCAAAGTCAAAAAAATCCATCCTGCATTTAACGCCGGAAAAATTACAATTTATAAATGTAGATTCCTTAAAGTTACAGCCATAAAAATGATGATTGGAAAAATCGGTGTTTTCAAAATGCATCCCTGATACGACAAGGTCTTTTATTATCAAATTCTCTTCGATGTAAGAACAAATACGGTTGTATTCCTGTTCAGGATTCGCCTGATGAACAAAACAAAGATTATAGCCTGTAATTGCCGGCCTCCCGCAGCCCGCTGCGCATGGATTTACAGTAAACATACGTTAATTATAAACCATTTTCATCTTTACAACCAGTCTTATAATAGTTAAAATAGTAATATGTGCTGGTACTGCGGTGAAGCTATTACCGATCCCGAGCCAATCGGGCGTTCTCTGCGTTGTGTAACTTGCGGGAAAGATCTGCGTTCATGCAAAAATTGCCGTTTTTTTCTTCCCGGCTCACGCGGAGACTGCCGTGAAACAAGCGCAGAGCCTCAATCTGACAAAGAACGCGCAAATTTCTGCGATTGGTTTTCACTTGATCAAAAGTACCGTGTTAAGAGCTTGGGACAAAAGAATGAAAAAGCCGGAGCTTCCAATTCTTCAGAAACCAATAAAACGGCGTTTGATAATTTATTTAAGTAATTATGGATAAAAGAGCGATATTATTTATTGATTCAGGCATCGGCGGATTCCCTTATTGCAGCGATTTTATAAAGCGCAACCCTTGGGAAAAAGTCTGCTATCTCGCTGACAGGGAAAGTTTTCCCTATGGACAGCGCAATAAAGAAGATTTGGCTTCAATTTTAATTTCATTGACAGAAAAACTTTTAATGAAAATCGACCCAAAAATAATCGTATTGGCATGCAATACCGCGTCAATTTCCGCTCTTGACTCGTTAAGACGCCGTTTTTCACAAGTCCCTTTTGTCGGAACCGTCCCCGCGATAAAACCTGCGGCTATCGCAACTAATTGCGGAAAAGTCGGCGTGCTTGGCACTTCGCGGACAATTGAGGACCCATACAATCAAAATCTGGCGGATGAATCCGGTAAAAAATGTGAAATTATCGGCATTGCCGCGACAGATTTGGTTGAATTTGTTGAAGAGCGTTTTGACTCTGCTGATGAAAATGAAAAAAAGCAAATCGTAAAAAAATATATCGATCTTTTTCGCGCGAAAGAAGTTGATACTCTTGTTCTTGGCTGTACTCATTTTTTATTTCTTCTTAATGAATTCCAAAGAGAAGCTGCGCCATTTATAAAAATCTTTAATTCAATTGACGGAGTAACAAAGCGCATAGAATACTTGCTTGATGAAAATTCAGGCGCGTTAAGAACAGATAATAACAATCATCATGTTAACCGTTTAATATTAACAGGAACGGAAACGGCTGATGCGTCATGGCAGAACCGCGCAAAAACATTGGGCTTTGAGCTTTGTTATTTAAACAAACTATGAAAAACAGTACAGAAATTATTAAAGGACTTGTTATTAGAGGCTCGCGTAACATCATAACAGCGCGTGTTGATACCGAAAACGGCACTAAAGAAATTGAATGTAGAATAAAAGGAAAAGTTTTAAAAGGCGGAGATGATTTATACAACCCGATTGCTCCCGGAGACTGGGTTGTAATAGAGCGCGAAAAAGATTCTGATACTGCGATGATTCTTTCCGTGGAAGAAAGACGCAATTACTTCAGCCGTTTTAACCAAAAAGGCTGTGCAAGCCAGCTTTTGGCGGCAAATGTCGATCTTGCGCTTTGTATATGCACTCCAACGTCCCCCCCATTCCGTCCCCGTTTTCTTGACAGGGTACTTCTACAGGCTGACATTGCGGGGATTGAAGCAATCGTTATCTGCAATAAAATTGACATTGAATATGACGACATCGATGTTGATGAGCGCCTTGAAGAATACAAGCGTATCGGTTACAAGGTACTGTATATTTCCGCAAAAACAGGCGAAGGGCTTGAAGAACTGCGCCGCGAAATCAGCGGAAAAATTTGCGTTCTTGCGGGGCAGTCGGGAGTGGGAAAATCAAGCATTATAAACGCGCTTCAGCCGGGGCTTGATATAAGAGAGGGAGAATTAAACGAAAAGTACAACAGGGGCGTTCATACTACTACAATGTCATATATGTTTCAGCTAACGGACGGAACTTGTTTTATTGATACGCCCGGAGTGCGCCGTTTTATTCCCGACGGAATAGATTCAAGCGAAGTGATAAATTATTTTCGTGAATTTGCGCCGCTTGCCGGAAAATGCAGTTTCGGGCTTTCATGTTCCCACAGAACCGAGTGCGGCTGTAAAATAATGGAAGCGGTTCACGCGGGAGTTATTCACGAAGACAGGTACGAAAGTTTTCTGCGCATAATTGACGACCTTGAAGGAAAAGACAATGGCGATTAATATTGATTTGAGTGACAAAGACTCAATTAACAAAAAATTATTGATGATGGAAAAAACCCAAGCTCTGCTTGAATATCCGCAAATAATGGAAAAAGTCGCTTCCATGTCCGTCAGCGAAGAAGCGGCTTTGATGTTAAAAAATTCATCGCCTGTATATGACGATTCAATAGAAAAAATAAAATCCATGGTACATTCCATTTATACCCTGCTCAAAACACGTAATGATGAGCCTCGTTTAGGGCTGCCTTCAATAGGTTTCCTTATTCCAAAAATTGAAACGCAAGGCGCGGTTTTGGCTCTTGATGAAATTCTTGCCGTAGGGCTTTTCGTTGAACGCGCTAGTGAATTTACAAAATGGATTAATAAAGACAGAAACGAAGGAAAAGAACAGCCAACAGAAGGAAAAGACGCGCTTTTTTCGATACTGGACAATTTACCCGTTTGCAGTCCCGTCTCTGTAGAAATTTTTAAAATAATCGACAGAGAGGGTAATCTACGTGATCTTCCCGCGTTACGCGCCATTAGAAAACGAATTAGCAGTTTAGAAAAAGAACTTAACAGCGCGGTTTCGCGTTACGCGGCAAGCGATGATTATAAGCGTATGTTGCAATCGCCGCTCCCGTCTCAGAGGGACGGAAGGGCCGTACTTGCGGTAAAGGTAAATTATCGCGGAAGAATACCCGGCATTTTGCATGAAGTATCGTCCAGTGGGCAGACCGTCTTTGTAGAGCCGCTTGACGTTGTGGAAAAAAACAATGATATTTTGTTAGAAAAGCGAAATTTAGACGCAGAAATCCATAAAATTCTCCGCGAACTTACGGAAAATATTTCCATTTACGCTGTAAGTATTAAAATGTTTCACCTAACAATTATCGAGCTTGAGTGTTTAAGGGCGAAAGCAAGGTATTCCGCTGAAACTAAAGGTCATTTTGCGCTTAACACTGATACAGGGCAAATGGGCTGTCGCCTGTTATTAAAACAGGCTCGTCACCCTATGTTAAAAAAAGCGGTTCCCATCAATATAGAAATGGACGGCTCTATCCGCACATTGATCATCACAGGCCCCAACACGGGAGGGAAAACGGTCGCGCTTAAAACGCTAGGTCTTTTTGCCATGATGAATCAGAGCGCCCTTGCCCTGCCTCTTGACGAGGGAAGCATCCTTCCCATATTTGACGGAATATACGCCGACATCGGCGATGAGCAGTCAATTAATCAGTCTCTTTCAACTTTTTCCGCCCATATTACAAATATATCGGGAATAACAGATCACGCTACTGAAAACTCTCTCATTCTCCTTGACGAACTCGGCTCGGGGACTGATCCGCAGGAAGGCGGCGCTATCGCTATGGCGGTTCTTGATTACTTGATAGAAAAAAACGCAAGGATGATCATTACAACTCATCACGGAATTTTAAAACACTACGGCTATACAAGAGATGGCGTAGAAAACGCCTCCGTGGAATTTGACGCGCATACATTATCGCCCACATATAAAATTATTAACGGTTTGCCTGGGGAGAGCAGGGCGCTTGATATTGCGTCAGCTAACGGTCTTAATCCTGAAATTGTAACAAAGGCGAGAAGTTACATAGACGAAGAAAAGTCCGATGTTTCCAAGATGATAAAAAGTCTTGAACAAAAACAAAGGGAACTTGCCGGTCTTGAAAAAAAGAGTACTTTAGAGCAAAACAAATTAACGGAGGAAAAAAGAAAAGCCGATTTAAAAGAATTGCAGTTACGTCAAAGAGAAGCGGAATTAAAGCGCGAGTCGGTAGGGAAACTCCAACAGTTCCTAAGCGAAAGCAGAAAAACTCTTGAGAATCTTGTACGCGAGTTAAAAGAGGGCGAAGTAGACCGCGAAAAGACATTGAAAGTTAAAGAGTTTTTAAATGAGCTTGCGCGTAACGCGGAAACAGAAAGCGAAACGCTAGAAGCCGAAGAACGCGCTATCAAAAAATTAACCAAAGAAAAACGCCATAGCTCTTCCCACGCCTCCGCCGCTGCCGAAGGCTGCGCCGCTGCCGAAGGCTGCGCCGCTGCCAACGGCTGCGCATTTGCCCCCGGCATGGAAGTTTTTGCCGGTCCATCAAAACAGCGCGGCGTAATTATTCGCGCAGACAAAAAAAGTTCGCATTTCTCACAGGACGCGGACTTTTCATGGCTAGTAAAAATAGGTTCGCTAAAAATAAGTTTCCCCGAAACTGAGCTTCTCCCCGCTGATTCCGCAAAATCAGCCGCGAAAACTACCGATAAAAAAAACGCGTTCAAATCATGGGAAGCGGAATACGGCGAATCAACACATGCCTCTTACGAGATAATGATTCGCGGTATGCGTTTTGAAGACGCAATGGAAGCCGTCCGAAAACAGGTAGACGCGGCGGTACTTTTCGGCATGAAAAGTTTCGCTATTATTCACGGCAAAGGATACGGTATTCTTAGGCAAGGTGTACATGACTATCTAAGAAACCATCCCGCAGTAGCCGATTTTTATTTTTCGCGCCCCGAGATGGGCGGGTTTGGACGCACGGAAGTAGTACTTAAATAGAGAAGAATTTTTATTAATCCACCAGCGGCTCGTCACTATCCATTAAATCGGGTATTGTATAAACAAGGCTTCCCGACTGGCGCACCCGCAGTTCGGCGAATCCTTTAGAAACCATCGCGTCAAGAGTTTTTTTGGCTTCCTCTATGGAAATATGTGCAGATAACGCAAGTTCGCTTGCCGTTAGAATGCCTCTATTTGCCTTTGCCAGCTTTAATATTGCATATTCTACGCTTTCCTTATCGTTAATAATATGCATTTTTCCGTCTTCTACGTTACGCCAGCGTTTATTTTCAACATTACGTTTTGCAGATTCATCTATAATAGCCTGACGGATATTGGCTTCCATCACTTGAGACGGCAAGGTAAAAAAATCATAGATAGAACCAATCATACCAAGTCCGCCCGTAAAAAACCACAAAAGTCCTGTGCCGATTTTTCCAAGATAAAAACGGTGAAACCCTAACGCGCCACAACCGGAGACAATCCATAGAATATACGCTATTAAGGTATTGTACATAAATACAGATTACAATAAAAAAACTTTATCGTCAATTACTTGATATATCATAAGGCTGCCCGACAGCCCTTGGCGCATGTTCTTTTCCCGAAAAAATAACAAGCGTAAGCAAAGTGATTAGGTATGGCAGCATATTAAATATTTCCGAAGGCATAAAATCAAGACTTCTTATATTAAAAACATTTACCGCCAGACTCGATGAAAACCCAAACAAGAAACTTGCGCCCAGAACGCCCAACGGCAACCAACGCCCAAAAGAAACCGCCGCAAGAGCGATAAACCCTTTTCCGTTAATTACGTTCACAGTAAATTGAATATCCTGCGTAAGAACGACGCAAGCCCCCGCCAGTCCCGCAAGAAGCCCCGAAATGACAATCGCTATATAGCGTATTTTTATAACATTTACTCCGGCGGCGGCAAGCGCCTGAGGATGTTCCCCCGCTGCCCGCAGGCGAAGACCTGCCGGACGCTTGTATAACACAAACCATGAAGCCGCCAAAATGACAAGCGCGATCCACAAGGTAGGATAAATTTTTAAAATGCCGAGTGGCATTCCGCTCATGTAACTCATACTGCGATCCATGCGAAATAACAACTGGCAGACAAATACATTAACCCCGTTAGAAAGAAGATTAATCCCCGTACCTGAAACAACCTGATCCGCTTTTAGCGTAACAGAGGCAAACGCGTGAATAAGCGAAAAGAATCCGCCCGATAAAGCGGCAAAAAAAAGCGCCACAGGAATAGAGAACCCTATTTTTGGCTCCAAAAGCACATGCGTAACTGCGGCAGTCATCGCCCCAAAAGACATAAGCCCTTCAAGCGCGATATTTACAACACCCGCGCGCTCACAGATCATGCCACCAATGGCGGCAATTAATATCGGAGAAACAATCATAAGAGTAGACGTTATCATTTTTTTTCGCTTACCGAATAAAATTTATCAAGGGAGAAATGTATAACTTTCTCGCGTTTTAAAATTTTCCTTACAAATTTCTCGGTATAAAGAGCTATATATCGTCTGAACCATCCGGAACTACATCGACATCGCCGGATTCGTATTTTTCCAGAATACGCTTCTGTAATTCAGCCCTGAATTCCGGATGAATTGGATGAGCGACATCTTTGTAATCTCCTGCCCTAGTTTTCCTGCTGGGCATGGCAATAAAAACTCCGGTTTTACCCTCTATAATCTTTATATTATGAACGACAAAACAATCGTCAAATGTTACCGTTACGTAGGCTTTCGGCTTGCCGCCGCCTGTAACTTTGCGGACCCTGATATCAGTAATTTCCATAGTTCCTCTCCTTTTTTAAGTCCTAATGCTGTGGTAAGAGATTAGTAAAATTTTAAAACGGAATGTTTTATTGCTAACCTCACCCTAATTTACATTGTAATACTGTTTTGTCATGAAAGCAAGCAAAAATCTTGCTATTGGGCAAATGTTTTTAATAAATTTTGATAAATTGGCTAATTTCTCACAATGAGAGCGTTTGCCCGATTATTTACTCGGCTCAGTGATACGGAAAAGTACCTTATTTCCCTGAATTACGCCAAAAAGCTCATAAACACCGCCTTCCATATCCAGCGCGTATTCATAAGTGTCACTTATTGCCGCCGCCTGTGGTTTTCCTTTTCCTGCTTGAGGGGTATTTTCGGTATAAACAACTTCAATTCTGTAAAAACCGGGCGCAAGAAATACGTCGCTTTTATCGTCCGGCGGAACAAAATTTCTGTTTTTCATTTCTTTTCCGTCTAAACTTAAATATAACCCTTCTATCTTTTTAATGGTCATACCCATACCGCAGACAATTTGAACCGGTTTTGGCATGAGCTTTTCATTGCAATACCAGGAGTTATTTTTATACTCATAAGTCCCGCTAAGGTATTCATAGGCATTAAGCATATTGTAAAAAGTTTCCGGAAAGCCTTCATTGCCAAGAAACCTGAAAAAGAAGTTAATTGGAATTTGAATACTGGTCAGATTGCTGTTATTGGAGAATACGTTTTCTTCCATAGTTTTAATATTTGACAGAATAGTTACGCTGGCAAGGTTGTTATTCCTAAATGCAAAACGCTCGATATTTGTAACGCTTTCCGGAATGGTCAATGCGGTAAGCCTGTTGTCGGCAAACGCGTTTTCCCCAATATGAATTACGCTTGTGGGAATTGTAATACTAGTCAGCCTGTTGTTACAGAACGCTCCTTCTTCAATACTTATAACTCCATCCTGAATGACCACGCTGGTCAGGTTATTATTTCTAAACGCTGAATGTCTTATCGCCGTAACGCTTGACGGTATAACTATGCTGGTCAGGTTGTTATTGTTAAACGCTGAACGCCCGATATTCGTAACGGTTGACGGAATAAGCACATTGGTTAATTTATTATCCTCAAAGGCGCTTTCTCCGATACTTGTAATACCCTCTTCAAGGGTTATGCTGGTTAATTGTTTGTTGTTAAAAAAGGCATGATCCCCTATTGTTGTAACATTCCCCGGAATAACCACGCTGTTTAAAATATTATCGGCAAACGCGGCATTCCCTATACTTGTTACAGTTGACGATAATTTTACGCTGGTCATACCGTTCTCCGCAAAAGCGCTGTCTCCGATAATTGTAACGCCTTTAGGTATATTAAGGTTTACCAGTTTGTTTTTGTAAAACGCAAAACGCCCGATATTTATAACGCCTTCTTTAATGGTTAATCCTGAAAGCTGGTTGTTTCTAAACGCTGAACGCCCTATATCCGTCACGTTTGACGGAATGGTTAATGTAATAAGCTGATTATATGCAAACGCGTTATCTCCAATGTTTGTAATACTGTCCGGAATATTTATACTTACCAGCCTGTTATTTGCAAAAACACCGTTTCCAATTATGCTAACAGTCTTAGGAATTAGTATATAAACCAGTTGATTATTCATGAACGCTTCATCCCCAATATCAAATACGCCAAAGGGAATGTTTATATTGGTAATTAAATTGTCCTTAAACGCCGTCTTTCCTATAGTTTCCAGTCCGCCGGAAAGGAACACATCCGTCAATTTATTGCTTGCAAAAGCGTTCTCTCCGATACTGGTAATGCTGGACGGGATTGTAATAGTTGTCAGATTATTGGTAAAAAACGCGTTTGATTCTATTGTTGTAATACTGTCCGGTATTGTTACGCTGGTCAGATTTTTTCTCCTGAATGCGGCACTTCCAATAACGGTTACAGGAAGTTTGTTTATTTGCGGCGGTATTATAACTTCAAGACTTTTTCCTTTA
>NZ_BDHF01000034.1:0-33416 GCF_054786115.1 Treponema sp. R80B11-R83G3
ACCCATAATTTTCCTCTTTTCATTTTTTCCTCCTTAAATTTTGAATAAAATATTAATTTTATTAAGAGTAATATATCTTAAAAACTTTATTTTTTCAATATTTTCGCAAAGATTCTCACAATTGGGCGATAATATCCGGAGATAGCCCTGTATACTTATTGATCTGAGATACAGGCATATTGTCAGCTTTCATTTTTCGGGCATTTTCAAGCTTTTCTTCTTTACGGCCTTCTTTACGACCATCTTTACGGGCTTTACGCTGGGCGGTTACCATTTCGTCTTGATAGTCCATATCGCATTTTATCCGATAAGACTCGCGTATGTAATCCAATTCCCTCTGCGTGAAGCCTTTCATTGTTTTTACCGCCATCGCTATGCCCTCCTCTTTATTAATTATATCAACAATTTTAGCCCTTTTTTCGGGATCTGTCAAATATTCAAAAAATACCGCCCATAGTTCCGCAGTTGTCATCTTTTCAATCGGTTTTTCGACTATGGGTTTTTTTACCACGAACCACGCGAACCAGAGCGAACCAAGAAAGCGAAGATATTTACTACAAATATGCGTGTAGTAGAGAGTTAAAGGGATCAAGGGTTGTTGTCCGAAGGCTATGCGTAGACTTCACGATAGGATTACGGACAAAAACCCCTTAACCCCAGTTCTCTATTACGCTCTACAAATAGTTAACGCTATTCCCTCTTTGTTCGTGTTGTCCTGCCTGACCACTCCAGAGTGGTCAGGTGAATGTGGTTCGTGGTAGAAATTTTTCTTTATAAGCTCTTGGCGAATAAATAAAAAAAGGGAGTAAACTAAGGCCATAGACCCGTTTACTCCCCAAAAATGGGCGATACAAGACTTGAACTTGTGACCCCCAGCGTGTCGAGCTGGTGCTCTAACCAACTGAGCTAACCGCCCTGTAATTATTATACCACTTACAGAGAAAATAGAGAAGACTCTAAATCTGAATATTCTTTGCTGTCTGCTACTTCACTCTTTCGCGGATAGCGACGTTTACCTCAATTTTATAGGGAGATGCGATTTCCATAGGCACAATAAGGGCTTCCACTTCACCTAAGTTTGTAGAAACTTCCATATTATCACCGGTAAAAAGCGCCGGCGGAGTAAGGTCAAACTTAAAGCCAAGATCGTGAAGTTTGGTTACAGCTTGAGCCGTAATCATATTAGCCAACTCTTGAATGGTCGCCTTCCCCAGTTCGTCAAAAACCGTGAAATTTTCTCCGTTCATTTTGCCGGCTACAAATAATGCCGTCTCTTTTGTCATGTCAAAAAGAACGCGCCCTTCTACATCGCCTGCAAGCCCAACAAGAGCCGCAACGCCCATTATGGACATTGAAGTAGGCTTAAGATATATTTCTCCCCGCTTAACTTCAACGTCTAACACTTCTTTTAACACGTTGTAAGCCGCTTCCACAAAGGGGTTGATATACTCAACTCTCATAATTCACTCCTTATAATTTTTTTTATGCGTTATGCGAAAAAGCAGAAACAGGATCATCGGCAATTGCTTCCCAAATAACTCCCGTAAGCTCTTCGTTCCTGCCCAAAATAACAATTCCATGGTTTCTCAGTTTCTCCGAGAAATCCGCAACTATTCTTGTCTGCGTATCCGCGTCAAAGTATGAAATAACATCCCTTACAAGAATCATATCCACTTCAGGAATGGTATTTTCATTTACTATATCATGGTATTCAAAAACAATCGAGTCCTTTATAGCCTGATTAAATGAATAACCACTTGTTCCCTGCACCACATAAGGCCTGCAATATTCCGGTATATCGTCCAACTTATACGTCATATTAGGCGCTTGCGAAACAGCCATGATATCGTTATCGTTTGCCCATATTTTAATGTGGGCAGTGGGATACCTTGATTTAAGTATACACGCAAATGAATAAGTTTCACAACCCTTTCCGCAGCCAATGTTCCATACGCCGATATTTGTAAAGTTGACATTGGGAAGTATCTTTTTAACGGCATTGGCATAAGCTTCGTTCCAGAACTGGTTCGTACATGGAGACATAAAATCTTCCAAGAATTCATCGGCGTCGGCAAGATTCCTTAACTGCACTTCGTCTCCCGTACGTCTTGAACTCCATTCGGCAAACCGCTTGTGAAGCCATCTTTCATTTATGCCTGTAACGGCAAAGTGCCGCAACGCCAAGAGGCTTTCCTGGATAAAGCCGATGGCCGTATCTGCGGCAGTCCTTTGCGCCGCAGCCGAATCCGCAGTTGGAGGCGGCGGAACAAAGAATTCACCGCCTTCTGATACCGCAGCGTGGGTCTTGTCTTTATTGTCTTCAATTGAAAAGATACGGACAACATCCAAAATGATATAAAGATCGCCCTGTTTTTCCACAACGCCGCTTATGTACTTAATATTAATGTCGCCAAAAATAGGATGCGGAGGCTGTATAGTATCTTTTTGTATTCCGACAACCTTATCAATTTTATCTACTATTGTCCCATATACCTGATCATTAATATGGAGGATGAGCATATTCTCCAAATTCTCTTCTTTTTTTTCTACCGGCAAATGGAAGAACTGCCTTAAATCAATTATTGGAATAATGTCGCCGCGCAGGTTATACACGCCGCGTACAAACGACGCGGCGTTAGGCACGAATGTAAATTTATCGGCCTTTGCAATTTCCTTCACGCTCATAATATCAACGCCGTAGTCCTTGCCGGCGAGGGAGAAAGTGACCATTTTAAAATCTACGTTGTCTACCCGCTCTTTTTGTTCCTGTAAATCGGCGTTTACCTGTTCTAAATCCTTTACTACTGCCGCCATACCTTTTACCTTGTTGAAGCTTCGCGGATTCGGCGCTGCTCCATTTCCTTTTTAAGCCCCAATTCAAGAAGCTGGCCAACATCAATAATGAGAGAAACCGATCCGTCTCCCAAGATTGAAGCCCCGGCGATTCCCGGAGAATTTGTAAACTGATCCCTTAAAGGTTTGATAACGACATCTTCTTCACCAATAAGGCTGTCCACCATAAAGCCCATTTTTTTCTCCGCCGTTCCGACGATTACTATAAAATGATACTCCGACTGTTCTTCGGTTCTAATGCCAAACAGGCGGTTAAGCCTGAGCAACGAAATAACATCGCTGCGGATATTGAAAACTTCGTAGTTGTCAATCTTTTTAATTTCTTCCGGTTTGATTCTAAGGCTTTCGATAACGGACGTAATCGGAATTGAATAGATTTCCGGCCCGACTCTGACAAGAAGCCCCTGAATAATGGCGAGAGTAAGAGGCAATTTGATGACAAACGTGGTCCCTTTCCCGCGTTCGGAATTAACCGTAACGGTTCCATTAAGGGCGTCTATGGAGCGGCGGACGACATCAAGACCTACGCCGCGCCCTGAAATGGCGGTTATCTGTTTTGAGGTAGAAAAACCGGGTTCAAAAATAAGATTGTACGCTTCAACATCGGTAAGAACTTTGTTCGGGCTGATAAGTCCGCGTTCTATGGCTTTATTCCTAACCGCATCAACATCAATGCCCCCGCCGTCGTCACCAATTTCTATGACGATCATATTGCCTTCGTTGGTCGCCTTTAACAGCACCATGCCTTCTTCCGGCTTTCCGGCGGCGCGCCTTTCTTCCGCAGATTCAATTCCGTGGTCGATGGAGTTTCGCACCGAGTGCATGATGGGATCAAGGAGGTCTTCGATAACCGACTTGTCAAGTTCGGTGTCTTCACCTTCGATAACCAGGTTGATTTTTTTATTAAGCGATTTTGAAAGATCGCGAACAAGGCGCGGGAAGCGGCTGAAAATCTGGCTGATGGGAACCATGCGAATGCGCATAACGCCTTCTTGAAGCTCGCCTGATATGCGTCCAAGATTTTGCGAATTGGCGCGGAATTTCGCTATGCTGTTTTTGAATGCCGTTTCAAAAGGATCAAATATTGAAAAGATATCGCCGTAATTATCGTTAATTTCCTTGCGAATATCTTTAATTGATTTGCCGTCCTGAATGCCCTCAAGATAATCGGGCAGACTGTCAAACAGATTTTTAATTTTGTCGCGGTATTGATTTTCCAATTCGCGAAGATGGGCGGTAAGCTCGCCAAACTGCATATTGATCTGGTTGAAAGTCGCTTTTGTAATAACCGTTTCTGAAACAAGATTTAAAAGATCGTCGATGCGTTTGGAATCTACGCGAAGAACCGATCCGGCTTCTTTGCCCGCTTTCTTCGCGTCTTCCGCCGCAGCGGCGCTTTTTTTCGTGTCCGCGCCGGATGCCGCAGCCGCTTTCGGCGCCGCAGGAGCGGCTTGTGCCGCAGGAGCAGCTTGTGCCGCAGGAGCAGCCTGAGCCGCAGGGGCGGCTTGTGCAACAGGAGCAGGAGCCGCAGGTTGCGCTACTTTTTGCGCCGCAGGAGCCGCAGAAACATTGGCAATACCTGTAACATCCGCGTCTAAACTTACATCCGGCAGTATGACGTCTTTTTTTATTCTTTGCGTATCATTTTTGGAAGCAATATAATAATCAACAACGGGGAAAAAGTTATCCGCATAGAGTTGTTCAAAATCGGGGACGGTCCTTAAAACAGTTCCCAGCCCTTTAAGAACGGCATAAACCTGAATGCCGCCAACGGTATTCATCAAACTGTTCTCATCGAACTTTACGGAAACTTTGTATATGGGTATTCCACCATCGACGGATTCTTTTAATTCTTCTATCTCCCTGTCGGTAAGGGCTTGATTCGCGGCGGCGGCTGGCGCTGCGGCTGGAGCGGCAACAGGCGCTGCAACTGGAGCGGCGACGGGCGCTGCTTTAGGCGGCGCTTTCGCTTTATCGCCCTTTGTCGAAGGCGGCAGCAATGCATGAAGCTTACCTTCTATCTCGGCGGTATCTTCTTTATAAACATTACCGTTCATCCGCTCATCAAGCATAGCTTTAATAACGTCTATCGCTTGAAGCAGAATATCCACAACATCCCCATTTACAGTAAGTTTGTCCGAGCGAATTGCGTCTAACACATCTTCAACAAGATGCGTGAAATGAGAAAGCTCCATAAATTCCACAGTTGCGGATCCGCCTTTTAAGGTATGAGCCGCACGGAAAATTTCATCCACGGCGTCTTTATTGGCGCCCTCGTTTTCGAGAACTAACACATTTTGTTCCAAGGTATCTACCTGCATTTGAGCCTCGCTGAAAAAGTCCTTGAGTAGTTCTTCGTTATTGGGATCAAGATAATCACTCATAATACTAATATCCTCTAAATATTAATAAAAGTCAAGATATTATATCTGTAAACAGAAAAGAATTTGAAAAATAATCAAAATTATTAAGTTTTAGAAAAAACACATTTAATTGCATTTCGCCCAAAAAAGTACTAAAATATATGATATGAAACGGTTAATTTTACCCATTTTTGTATTTTTACTGCTGGTAGGCGGCATCGGTCTTTTGGGGGCGTTTGAACTTGAAGTCATGGGAGGGGTGAACGGTTTTACCTTCGAACCATATAAATCATGGGCATATTCTGAACCTGACACGGAAAAACAATTTACACCTTATAATTTTGCGGTGGCAAATATAGCCTTTAGGCATAATATTTCCGAAACATTGAATTGGAGCGTAAGTTTAGAAAGGGATAATATACTTCAAAACAGTATAAATGCCCTATTTGGGGCAAAAACAGACTTCTTTAACGTCAAATTTGGACCATTTTTAGGATTTATAGACGCTCTTGCCATTCCGGATGCTGGAATTATCGGTAGTTTGGAGTTAAACCTCCCCGGAATCGTCTCTTTAACAATTTCCGGGTCATCAACTTTAGGCTCCCAGTACGATTTTACAAGCCATACTTACCGTGAAACTGCCGGAATTAAGCTAGGATTCTGGATGGAAAACGCCATTCCGTCTTTTTCCGCAAAAATAAAATATCTTTCCAGACAGTTGGATAAATCCATTGTTGTAGACGACACGCTATTCAAATATTTTTTCACCCTGGAATTATTTACCAAAAATCACGCTGTTTCGGGATTTATCGACATTGGATACCAAACATATAAAAAGATTTACAAAAAAGACGGCGATGAATTTTGCGATGAATTAAACTCATGGTTGGCGGGTTTTGGCGTCAGTTGGCAGATTATCCGGCCATTATGTTTAAAAGCGGGGCTTGAAATACCGCTTCTTGTCTCTGCGATAGACCCAATGACCGTTACTCAGGTACCATTGCTCTTTTCCAAGGTATATGCCGGCCTTGTTTACACAATAAAATAAAAAGGAAAATTATGTCGGAAATTGATATTGTAATCCGCCTTTGCCTCGCGTTTACGGCAGGCGGCATTATCGGCATAGAAAGATCAAGCCGACGTCAGGTTGCCGGCCTTCGCACCCACATACTTATCGCAATCGGCTCGTGTTGCCTTATGATGCTTTCAATTTGGCTGCCCCAGCAATTAAGAGTTGGAGACCCGGAAAGAATAGCGGCGCAAGTTGTTTCCGGCATGGGTTTTTTGGGCGCGGGCGCGATAATCCGACTTGGAAGCAATATCAGAGGGCTTACTACCGCCGCCTCCCTGTGGCTTACAGCCGCAGTAGGGCTAGCCATTGGAGCGGGAATGTTTATTGCCGCCTTAACAGCCGTAATCCTCGCAATCATTACGCTTATATTGCTTCACCGCCTTGAAAGAAAATTGTTTCCAGAAGATAATTGGAAACAATGAATGGAAAACACCTTACAGTAAGCGAACTAACGGAACAAATACGCCTGAATCTTGAAGGTTCTTTTTCTTATGTTTGCGTGGAAGGTGAAATTTCGAATTGCAGGCCGGCAAGCTCAGGCCATCTTTATTTTAGCTTAAAAGATTCAAACGCCAAAATTGACGCGGTTATGTTCAGAAACAGGCTGAGAACCATAAACTTTGAACCCAAAGACGGAATGTTGATGCGGGTGCGCGGAAGCCTTTCCGTATACGCCCCACGGGGAACCTACTCCATCGTCTGTGAAGAAATGGAAATCGCGGGAGCGGGCGAAATCCTTGCCATGCTGGAAAAAAGAAAACAAAAACTCTCTGCGGAAGGGCTTTTTGATACTGAAAAAAAACGCCCGTTGCCCCGCTTTCCGCAAACTGTAGGAGTAGTCAGTTCACCCACAGGGGCTGCGGTACGCGACATTTTAAACATACTAGCGAGGCGGGCTTCCGGCATTAAGGTGATAATTCTGCCCGCGCCGGTACAGGGTGATGAAGCCGCGTCTTTTATTGCGGCGCGAATAAGGCAGGCTAACCAATGGCATCTTGCAGACGTTTTAATCGTAGGCAGGGGCGGCGGCTCAATTGAAGACCTTTTGCCCTTCTCCGATGAGGAAGTCGTCCGCGCCGTAGCGCAGTCAAAAATACCGACTGTAAGCGCCGTGGGGCACGAGATTGACTGGGCGTTATGTGATTTTTCAGCGGATCTTCGCGCTCCTACCCCATCCGCCGCAGCGGAACTGGTAAGTGAAAATTATTTTGCCGTCCGAAACTTAATTCAAAAAACAGCAGAAAGTTTTATTACCGTTATGCGCACGCGAATGGAAAGGGCAAAACTTCTTTTAAAACCGTTTGATCCGCAAGACATGGAATACCGTTTCCGTTCGATTTTGCAGCCGCGCCTAGTCCGCCTTGACGACGCAAAAGAAGCGTTGATCGACGCGGTTTCCGACAAATGCGCCGTAATAAGGAAGAGAATTGAATTCGCGTCTGCTGTTCTTGAAACCGCAAGCCCTCTCGCGGTAATGGAACGGGGATTTTCGGTTGTGACAAATTCAAACGGCAAAATAATTAAAAGTTCGGATAACGTAAAAACAGGCGATAAACTTTATATAAGACCGTTAAAAGGAAAAATAAACGCGATTGTAGAAAGCGCGGAAAAAACAAGGAGCTAATATGGCAAAAAAAACCGTACCCGCAAAAAGCGGCGGCACAAAAAGTTTTGAAGAACAGCTTGGGCGGCTGGAAAAACTTGGCGAACAGATTAAAAGAAACGACATTCCCCTTGATGAAGCTCTAGCCGCGTTTGAAGAGGGAATCCGCCTTGCCAGAGCTTTGGAAAAAAGCCTTGAAAAAATAGAAAACCGCATAGAAATACTGATGAATTCAACGGAAGCTATAGCGGATGAATCGCCGGAGATGGATTTGTTTAACGCCGGGGAATAATATGCTGAAAAACAATTATTCCGTAAATAATTTACCACGAACCGCACGAACTAGTACCTTCGGTACATACACGAACAACGACAAGATTTCGGAGAATAAGTTCGTGGTGTTCGTGTGGTTCGTGGTAAAAATAATATCTGCCGGAGAATAACGTGCCGGAAAACAGGCGAATCGCAATATTGCCGCCGGAAGAAGCCATGCGTATCGCGGCAGGCGAAGTTATCGACCGCCCAGCGGCTCTTGTGCGGGAATTCCTTGACAACGCCATAGACGCGGGCGCTTTAAATATTGATGTTTCTATCGAAGAGGGCGGCTGTAAGAAAGTTGAAGTCTCCGACGACGGGGGCGGCATGACCCGCGAAGATTTGGCAATTTGCTCCCTTACCCACGCGACCAGCAAAATACGCGGCCTTGATGATTTAAACACGTCCCGCACGCTTGGTTTCCGGGGAGAGGCGTTAGCCGCTACCTGCGCCGTAGCGCGTTTGGAAATTATCTGCTCAGTTGACGGTAGGGAGGCATGGCGGCTTGACGCCGGCCCAGGAGAAAGCCATCCGCCCGCAATCGAGCAAACGCGCAGGACAAAGGGCGCGACAGTCAGGGCGTTAAATCTTTACGATACTATTCCGGCGCGCAAACGTTTTTTAAAAAGGGAAGGAAGCGAAGCGTCCCTGTGCCGCCAAGTCTTTATTGAAAAAGCCCTTGCGTTTAACGGCATAAATTTTCGTTATGTGCAAGATGGCAAATTAAAAGATTTTTTGCCTGCCGTTAAAACAAAAAAGATGCGCTTTGCCGCCGCCGTGTTACAAACCGGCGAAGAAAATTTCCTGCATGAAATAAATGTAACGGGATCGGGCTTTTCAGCGGTCATAGTTATCGGAGGGCCTGAGCTTTACAGAAGCGACAGGCGGCAGCTTTATATTTTTGCAAACGGCAGAAAGGTGCAGGATTACTCTCTTGTTCAAGCCGTTGAATACGGCTCTCAGGGATGGTTCCCAAACGGCACACATCCCGTCTCTGCGGTCTATGTGGAAATAGACCCGTCCCTTGCCGATTTTAACATTCACCCCGCAAAACGCGAAGTGCGCTTCCGCGACCCGGGCGCTATTCATCAGGCGATCTCAGGCGGAGTAAAAAACTTTTTTCACAGTTTGTATCTAAAAAACTCCCGCAAAGACGGCGCGCGAGAAGCCGAAGATGAACAGAGTTACGAAGAAAGGAGAGGTTATCGCAATGGCGAAGAATCTTCAGAATACCCGCAAAGAAGTGAAAGAGAGTTTTCATTTACATATAACAAAAATATTTCCGATGTTAAACGCAATACGGAAGAATACGAAAAATTTACTGATTTTATTTCTACTTCCTTGCGTAACAAAGAAAATCCTTCTTCAAACGCATCCGCCCCAGCATACGGCGACATGCGCTACGCAGGCAAAATATTTGATCTGTTCATCCTGATGGAATGGGGGGACAAACTTTACATAATAGACCAGCACGCGGCGCACGAGCGCATCCTTTACAATAAATTTCTTGAAGGGCCAATCCCCAAACAGGAACTGCTCGCGCCCATTACCTTCACCGCAGAAAGCGATGAAGAAGACGCTTTTCTTTCAGCTAACAGCGGAGAACTGTCGCGCCTTGGAATTGAAATTAAAAAAGACGCAAACACTTGGAGCATTGAAGCGCTTCCCGCAGACTGGCGAATGGGCGATTCTCAAACCGTAAAAGAAATTCTTGAACTGCGGCTGACAGGCGAAAACATGGCAAAGCGCTGGGCGGCGACCTGCTGCTGCCGCTCTGCAATCAAAGACGGCGACATACTTGGCGATGAAACCGCCTTTGAATTAGGCAAAGAAGCCCTCCTGTTACCCGACCCGCGCTGCCCCCACGGTCGCCCTGTCTGGACAGAGATTAGCCGGGAAGCGCTCTTTAAGGCTGTCAGAAGGGAATAGGCCAAGAGTTCACACTAAGATCACAAAGGTACAAAGAACACAAAGAAGAGGGGACTTCAATTAACAATGAGCAATGAGCAATGAGCAATGTTGTTGTTCGTTATCTGTGCGTGGGCCTCACGATAAGATTGCGGACAAAAACCTCTAATCTTCCCTTTGTGTTCTTTGTTTCTTCGTGCTCTTTGTGTGAAATTCTTCGTATTAATTTAAAGCGTAACAATTTTCTGCGCGATTAATTTAGCTAAATAGAAACGTGAATCCAAATTGGCGGAGGCGTTGGTATCTAGAAATGTTTGAAACTCGGCGGAAAATGATTCGGGCAGAATGGGCAGTTCGCATACCTGTTTAAAATACGCGCGATGAGACGGCTCAAAACGTTTGTTTATGCAAAAAAGAGTTAGGCAGGCGTTTTTAATAAAACCGGCGGACGCGATAAGATAGTGAAACTTATCGTTCTGAAAACAGGCGGCTCCCAAATCTGACAGAAAATGTTCCATTTTTAACTGAATATTGTTTCTCATCTCTACCCAGAATTGATCGCCTATCTTTCCCAGTTTTTTTCTGATGTCATGTATCCACTTGGAACGTGAAAAGACAATTTCACAGTTTGCAAGACGGTAAAAACCGTAAGTTCCGGAGTCTTTAATAAACCACAAAGATTCATGTTTGGAACAGGCGATATTAACAAGTTCGTCAATTTTTTTTGTTTTCTTAAATTCAAGCCGGACGGGAATATCGCCTATCAAAAAGCGGTCTTTTTCGTGAATACCGGCGCTTTCAAAGGCGGCGACATCATCACCGTACAAACGGCAACGGGCTTCAGCTTTTGGAATGGGAGCGTTATAAAATATGTCAAGAATTAGGGCAAAGTACGGATCCAGCGTATCAGACATAGCCGCTTCATTTAGGGTAATACATTCTACGCCCTTCCATGATGAAAGGATTCCAGTAAACCTGTCAACTAATAATTTGGTTTTATATTTCATGACTCCCCTCCAAATAATAGTATAGACCGATAAAAAAGCGTATACTATGTGGCTAAGTATATCACGGGATAATAATTATGAAAACTGAGAATAGGCGCAAACAAACATTTCTGGTTCTTGTCCCACATAGGGATGTGAGGGGTGAATTACGTAAATATGGCGATTTATTGGTTAAAACCGGGCTTACGGATGTTTATCCTTTTCCATATATCGCGCCTTTGGCTTCTCTTTCGCGGGCGTTAAACGCGGAGGAATTAAAACAAATTGCGCATTCCCTGCGGAAAAACATCGGGAGCGGTAAAATATCAGCCGAGGGAGACGCCGTTACCGCTTTTCCGGGCTATGAAAAAGATTTATCCCTTATCGGCCCCAGTTTGAATATTGCCAAAGCGCAAAATGTATTTGAAAGCGGAATAAAAAAAATAAATAACATTTTTTTCCCGATTGTGGCAGGCTGCTTTCTGACAAAAGACAATAATAAACTCAGCCTTTTATCTGAAATACCGCTTAAAAGATTGGAATTTAGATCCTCGGCAGTCGCCAATTTGTACTGGCGGCCTTTACAGATTGACGGCGAAATTTGCTACAAGTGGAAAATAGGAAAACTCTGCTGGCTGCCGCGTCCTCAACAATTAAAATAATTTCACAAGCCATGCGCTTGCGCTAATCTCACTAGCCATGTGCTAAGCAATGGCAGATATGTAACAAGAAGCACGACCACTAAACGAACAAGCAAGAAGGGAGAAACATAACTGCATATTTTCATAAATGGTTTATCAAAGCGGTAACTCGCGAGAAAAAGATTCATCCCGACGGGGGGGGTAAGGAACCCAGCTTCAAGATTTACAATAAAGATGATTCCAAGATGAACGGGATCAATGCCATAGGCGTATCCAAGCGGGACAATTAACGGAAGGAAAACAAGTATCGCTGAAAATATATCCATTATGCAGCCAAGCACAAGCAAGGCAAGGTTCAACAAAAGCAGAAAAACATATTTTGATTTAACGGCGCTTTGCATCCATAAAGAAAAACTTTCAGGAACGCCGGAGTCAATAAAAGCGTAGGATAAAGCTTTTGCCATAGCTAAAATTGCCAGAATCCCGCCGATTATTGGAAGGGCTTTAAGAAAAACTTTCGGGATGTCCTTAAATAAAATATCTTTCTTAATAAAAACTTCTACAATTAACACATATATAACTGATACCGCGCTTACCTCTATCAAAGAAAGGAATCCCGAGAAATATCCTAACACCAGAATTATAGGCAATAAAATTTCAAAAAAAGATTCTTTTAGCGAATGTAACGCCATCTTGCCTTTAAATTTTTCAGTTTGAATTTTTACATTTGAAGAAAGAACCAAACCGGCGATAATCGAGGCAAACACAAGAATTAATCCCGGTACTATCGCTCCAATAAAATAATGAATTATAGTGTTCTCGATTGGTATATTCATAAAATGCAGGATCGTATTTGTTGACGAAGCTACAAGTATAATAGGGAGGCTTGGAGGAAACAATAAACCTATGCCGCCTGTGGAAGTTAAAAGCCCAATAGAAAAACGTTCGGAATATTTATTTTCATTCAGAATAGTATAGAGTATCCCTCCTAAAGCAAGAATAGTTACCCCTGACGCTCCTGTAAAAGAAGTAAAAAACGCGCAGATAATTACGGTAGCGATAATAATGCCGCCCGGCATCCATCCAAAAAATATTTTAAAAGCGCTGACAAGCCGCTCTCCCGCCTTGCTTTCTGAAAGGAAAAAACCCGTCAGCGTAAACAGCGGTATCGCGATTAAATCAGCGTCTGTAAGCGCCGAATAAATTTCTCTAACCGCCGTCTCAGGCTCTTGTCCTGCCGCCTGAAGCATAATCAGCGCAATGCCGCCAATTGCCGTAAAAACAGGCATCCCGGCAAATCCCGCGATAATCAATAATATTATTACCGGAATGTTGATAACCGACGCTGCGTCATATAAATGATTTATCCACGAGAAAAAAGGTTCCGGGGTATTACTCCCATCCAATCCCCATATAATCTTCGCAATAGCGGGCAAAGCAGTAATACAACCAATTAAAAATACGGCGGACGCGATAATTTTATCGCGCGTGTTTTTAAGTTTTAAGATAAACCGCACGGCGATAACGGCAAAACCAAGGGGAATCGCAATCCCGTAAATCTGCCCATTTATAAAACCAATTTTTTTGCCCACCATGGCGTATTTAATAAAGCAAATACTGTCCCAAACAAAAATACTCAGTAAAAAAACCGAAATTAATACGCATATAAAAACAAGCGCTTTTTTTATTTTGTCATTTTTTAAATATTGAACGGCGGTAATTGATATATGCTCGCCGGATCTCGCCGTAATCATCGCGGCAAAAAAACCCGTTACTAAAAAAAGGTGGGTCATTATTGAATTGGAGCCGGTAATTGTCAGCTTAAATTGATGTAAAACCAATTCAATAAAAGGAATTAACGCAAGAAGGGAAAGAGAGGTAAAGCAAACAATATTTTCAAGCCATGATAATTTAAATTCGTTTTTAAACCGCGCCAAAAAGGCGGAAACCGGATTATTATTTTTATCGCTCATAACATTTATTTTCCGCTTCTTGCTTTTTCCAGAATAGAGTTAAGCCGGTTGAATAAATCGCGGTCAAAAATAGACCCGACAAGCGAAGGCACGGTGTTTTTTATTTCATTACTCCACATGTCCTGCTGAGCCTGATTCGGCTTGTTTACGCTAAGCCCGTCATTGCCCATTGCAGCAATGGCGTTTGCTTCTGTTTTTGCCACTGAAGCGTCAAACTCCACAGCTATCTTGCTCGTAGCTTTAATAATTTCCTGTTGATTTGCCGGGCTTATTTTATTCCATGTAACGCTGTTCATTACAATCGCGCCCAAGATGGGGGCAATAGGCACATTAAGCATGTGGCTTAAATTCTTATGCAGTCCCAATGGAGCGACACTGGCGGGAATAATGTATATGGCGTTTATCGCGTTACTTGCAAGCTTGGTTCCCATATTTGTAAAATCAGTTTCTACAAGCTGAAAACCCATAGTTCTGAATACCGTATTCATATCACGAAGTTCAGGACTTGTTGAAATTCTTTGTTTGCGCAAATCATCAGGCGTTAATACCTTTTCCTTTGAAAATATGTAAATCCAGCCGCCTCTTGACCATGTCAGAACGACAAAATCTTTCTTAACGCGGTTAGTAATAAGCGGCAACATATCTTTAAGCACAAGCTCAAGCTCAGCTTCACTTTTAATCATAAAAGGGATGCTTAAATTCATTACGGCGGGACAAATATCCGCCATTCCGGCGGAAGTAAATACGCCCGCCTGAATAGCGTTGCTGGAAAGAGAAGAAATCATTTTTGACTCGTCGCCTTCCCTGCCGTCATGACTGACAATTACGCGCACCTGATTATTTGTCGCCTTCTCCCAATCAGAAGCCATACGGTCAAGCGCCCTGCCCCAATCAGAACTTCGCGGTAAAGGAGACGCGAATCTGATATTTACAACATCTGCTTTCGCGCTGCCGCGTTGGGCATAAACCGCACAAAGCGAAAAAAAGAAAAAAAACGTTAAAACAAAAAGAACTGCTTTCTTATTCATATTTTACCCCCTATTAAATTATATCAATAATCGTCCGGAATTGGAAGAAAAGAGAAATATACCCACGCGTTTTCCAAAAGCCAACGCGCCTTTCGCTGTGTGATTATATTTACAAGCCGCGTAGACGTATTTTGGTTAGGATCAATGGCAATGGCTTTTTCAAGGCAATCTTTATAAACATTATAATTCTGAGCCGGAACGCATACGGATTGGGCGTAAGAGACATAAGCGCTTGCGGAATTTCCCTTTGTTTTTTCAACAGCCAGTTTATAATGTTCTTCGGCTTTATCAAGATTTCCGCCCAATAATACGGGCAAAGAAGCGTAATAAAGAATAAAAAACTCATCTAAAGAGGCAGTGCCATAATTGGGGTCAAGCTCGTAAGCCCTTTGGATCATCGCGCTCCACTGGGGTATATTGGAACTCAAGTTATAGTCAAGTACGTCGATGGAATAAGCGGAAAGCCCGCCAGCGACAGCCCAGTACAAGAGACCTACGTCTTCTTTTTTACATTTTTTTAGCAGGGGCTGAATTGTGCCTTTTGCTACAGTGGCTTGTTTAAAACCGGGAAACTTTTTTTCAAGAGCGTTATAAAGTATTCCGTACCCGCGAAGGTACAATTGCTTCGAGCGTATCAATGCCGCTTCCCGCGCTTCCCATTCTCTTCTTGAAAGCATTTCCGCAGGCTCCTGCACAAAGGCGTTGGCATACATAATAAAAAGAGACCCTGTAGTCAGCATAAGCCCCTGATGGTCGGGATTCGCGGAAAGTAGGGATTCATACATTTTAATAGCGAATGGGATAGCGTCCCCTACCAGTTTAGGGTCAGGATCCCCCGTAAAAACATCTGAACTGCCATCTCCTGTCAGCGCATCGGCTACCGCATTCATCGCCAATTTGTTAATTGAACAGGAAGGGAACGCAATAAAACAAACAATAAAGACAGTAAAAATAACTCGCACTTTCATAAATAAGCTCCAATAATATTATAACTCATATTTTCCTAAAAAAAACAGATATTTCTAGTCCCCGATAACAGAACGGATATCCTTCTTAATTGCGTCCAATTTACGGGCAACTTCGGCTTTTGCCTCTTCCAAACCGCTTTTGCCGACCTCTGCGCAACAGGTCGCGTAAAACTTAATCTTTGGCTCGGTGCCGCTTGGACGGGCGCTTACAACAGTGCCATCGGCAAGGAAGAACTGCAATACGTCGCTTGGCGGAAGACCGTCCGCGCCGTTTTTAATATCGCGAACTTTCGCTATATTTATGCCGCCGAGTGTTTTCGGCGGATTTTTGCGGTATTCTTCCATTATACCGTTCATAATCGAAGGGCCTTCCGGTCCCTTGAAGTACTTTGAGATTCCCAATTCCTGCCAATAACCGCAGATATGATAAAGCTCGTCAAGGCGGTCAAGAAGGCTTTTCCCCTTGCCGCGCCAGTAGAGGGTCATTTCCGCCGTTAACGCCGCAGCGGAAACTCCGTCTTTGTCGCGGACTTCCGTCTCTATGTTGTAGCCGTAGCTTTCTTCTGTGCCAAAGACATAGGTTTTGCCTCCAAGCTCGCCGTGTTCCCACTTGCGCATAACATCGGCAATCCATTTAAAGCCGGTAAGGCACTCCTGACATTCGCCGCCGTAATATTCGGCGACTTTTTTTTGCATTCCGGTTGTAACAATGGAGTTGACCATAGCGGCGTTTTTGGGAAGTTTTCCCAATTCTTTAAGGGACAGGAAAATATAATCGGCAAGCAGAACGCCCATTTGGTTGCCCGTAACAAGCGTAAAGCCGCCCTGTTTATTCGGTACTGCAATGCCGAAGCGGTCGGCATCCGGGTCGGTAGCCATTACTACGTCGGCTTTTTCTTTGGCTCCCAGTTTAATAGCCATGTCCAGCGCGGCGGCTTCTTCAGGATTGGGGAACGCCACTGTTGGGAAGTCGCCGTTTCCTTCGCGCTGTTCGGGGACTGTAATCACTTTTAATCCAAGGTCACCCAGAACTCTCTCTACGTGCATCGCGCCCGTTCCATGCAGGGGGGTGTAAACAATCTTTACTTCTCCAGCTTTTTCTTTAATAAGGGCAGGCCTGAACAGGCGCGACTTGACCATTGCCTGATACGCGTCGTCAACTTCTTTGTCGATTATTTCTAAAAGCCCCTTGTCCAGAGCCTCTTGTTTTGAAATTTCTTTTATATCCTTAACATTGTTTACTTCTTCGATAATGCCGACATCGTGCGGGGGGATAACCTGAGAGCCGTCGTTCCAGTACGCTTTATAGCCGTTGTACTGCGGCGGGTTGTGGCTTGCGGTTACGACTATGCCCGTATCACAGTGAAGATGGCGAATAGCGAATGACAATTCCGGCGTGGGACGCAGTGATGAAAAAAGATACGTCTTTATGCCGTTAGCCGCAAATATCAGAGCGCAGGCAAGCGAGAACTCCGCCGAATAGTGGCGGCTGTCAAAAGCGATTACCGCTTTTAACTCCCCTTTTGCGCTTTTTTGGGGGAATGTTTTAATAATGTAGGTGGCAAGCCCCTGAGTGGCGCTTTTTACCACGAGGGTATTCATGCGGTTATAGCCGCCGCCGATTACCCCGCGAAGGCCGCCCGTGCCGAATTCCAGATGCTGATAGAAACGGTCATCAAGCTCCTTCTGCGCGGCTTCACCTCCGTCCTTTAAAAGTTTTTCAACTTCTTGTTTGAAAGATTCGTCCTTTTCCCTGGAGATATAATCTTTCGCTCTTTCAATAATATCTTGATTCATCCTTTTTGCTCCTTTTTTCTTTGTTTATGGCTTACTAAACATATCATATTATACTATAATGAAAAAAAATAGTCGATCTTTATACAGTGTTTTCACTCGGGACGGGTGAATTGTCACTAAGGAGGTTTAGCGTGTCTGTATCGTTATTTGGAAGGTCATTTCTTACACTTTTGGATTATTCCCCGCAGGAAATTGAGTATTTATTGAAGCTTTCCATGAAGGTTAAAACTGAGGCAAAAAAAGGGAAGAAATTCAGGCGTTTTGAGGGAAAAACCCTTGCCCTGCTCTTTGAAAAACGCTCCACCCGCACAAGATGCGCCTTTGAGACCGCTTTTGGCGAAGAGGGCGGACACCCCGTATTCCTCTCCTCTGCGGACATCCACCTTGGCGTAAAAGAGGCGCTGGAAGACACTGCCCGCGTCCTTGGCAGAATGTTCAGCGCGATTCAATTTCGGGGTTTTAAGCAGGAAACCGCCGAAATACTCGCAAAATACTCACAGGTTCCCGTTTATAACGGACTGACGGATATTGATCACCCAACTCAGGCTTTGGCGGATCTTTTAACCTTGCAGGAAAATTTTGGCGCTCTAAAGGGACTGACGCTTTGCTACGTGGGCGACGGACGCAATAATGTGGCAAGAGCGTTGATGATAATTTGCGCCAAATTGGGGGTAAATTTTACGGTAATAACGCCCCCGCAACTTAACGCGGATAGCGAACTTCTGCAAAAGTGCAATGCTCTCGCCAAAACATCGGGCGCGGTTATAACTGTAACTCCCGATTTAGGAGCGGTAAAAGGCGCGGACGCTTTGTACACCGACGTATGGACTTCGATGGGCGAGGAAGATCAAAAGGAAGAGCGGGTAAAGCTTTTAAGCCCGTATCAGGTAAACCAAAAATTGATGGATATGACTGGCAAAAGCGGCGCCATTTTTCTTCACTGCCTGCCGGCTGTTAAGGGCGAAGAAGTTACAGCCGACGTGATTGACGGGAAACAAAGCAGGGCGTGGGATCAAGCTGAAAACCGCAAACATACGATAAAAGCGGTAATGCTCGCGACATTGATAAAATAACGGCGGGAATAACGTGGGTATCTTTGACAGGTTAGGAACTATCATTAACAGCTACTTCAACGATTTTGGCAATGAGACTGCGGGACGGTTTAAATCGACAGGCGATCCTGATTACGACGCTGCTTATGAAGAATTGGACGATTACCTGAACCGTAAAGAGTACCGTTTTGAAAAAGAGGCAAACAAAGGTTTTAGCGGCGCAAAGCCTTCCGGCGCTAAACTGCCGCCTGAGGAATTGCGTCCTGATTTTGATTTACTGGGAGTCCAATTTGGCGCGGATAACGAAACCTGCAAAGCCGCTTATAAAAATTTATTAAAAATCCACCACCCCGACCGACATGCGGGGCACGAGGGCAATTATAAAAAAGCGACGGAAAAGTCCGCAAAGATAAACGCCGCATGGGACAGGATAGAAAAATGGCGTCAAACGTCGAAACTTTAAAGATATGGCGGTAATATGATTGAAGCGTCTTTTAAAATTTATACTGACGGCGGATGTTCCGGTAACCCCGGTCCAGGAGGGTGGGCTTATGTCATGGTTCAGCAGACTTTTCAGGGAGAGCAGGTAATCGCCAAAGAGAAAGGCTCAGAAAAAGAGACGACCAACAACAGGATGGAATTAACCGCCGTCATCATGGCGTTACGCGCCCTAAAAACGAAGACCGATGTCCCGCGCCAGGCGGCGGTAATAACGGACTCACAGTACGTGCAGAAGGGCATAACGGAATGGATACGCAACTGGAAACGCAACGCATGGAAAACCGCCGATAAAAAACCGGTAAAAAATCAGGATTTGTGGATGGAACTGGATTCCCTTTCAAGCGAGTTTCCGCTCAAGTGGGAGTGGGTCAAAGGGCACGCTGGAAATGAATATAACGAAATGTGCGACGCGATGACTCAAGAGGCTATTGCAGAACGGCAATTAATTTGATATTTCGCAGTTCTCTGCGCAACCCCGCGCTTAGACCGTTTGCAAAAAATAATTCAGTAACAGTTTCCTCGCCTTCAACAGTTACCGTCCTGTGTTGAAGGTCATGCAATTTATCCATTTCTTCTTTTACCACAACCCATGAATTTTCAGAATCAGATATTATTAATTCGGGGAAATTGGCGTTTCCGGTAAGCCTTACCGTTCCCGTAACCTGAATAACATTCAACGGCTCTTTGGTTTTTTCCCTCCCCCCAAATGAAAAAACCATTGGGGCAAACGCAATCAGAAAAATAATAAAAATTAAATACTGTCTTGCGTTTAACATTCCAGCCCTCTTACTTATCCTGAGTATCCCATAATGGAAAATCCCTATTTTTCCCATTTCGGGAAAGTATGTCGCCTGCCCCTATGCGGTAAGGCCCTGAATACGAAGAAACCGCCGACCTGCCTTTATGCGCTATGTTTACGCTTGCGGCTATTCCGGTTGTTATTCCTGTTTCCGCTCTGCCGCTCAATAATGTGTTTATATTATATGTAAGCAATCTGCCTGCGGCAAAAACAGCGCTGTCACTCACTGTTACAGAAGTTTTATCCAGTCCCGCATATTTAATATTTACGCCTTGAGCCGGCATTGTATCACTCGCGTCCGTCAGACTGTAAACGCCTTCTCCGGGATAAAGGCTGATACGTGTTATTCCAGCGGGCGCGGTGTGGGCGGTGATTTCCGGAATATCGCTTTTATAACCGTATTCCCCAGTACTGTCATTTATATAGTTAGCCGCCATCCAGTTTTTAAGCAAAGTATCCCAATCTTCGCCCATTGCGTTTTCTACAGCTTGATAATCAGTATAATTTGAAGAGATAATATCACGATAGACGCCTATTCCTTTTTGGAGCCTAAGCCACTGGAAAAAAAGATAAACGGTCGAATAATCATCCAATATCGCGTATCTATTTTCTTTATGATTATCCCAAACAAAAAAATTATTGCCTTGATCAATTAGCCCCTTAATATTAGCTTTATTGTCGCCATTTTCATTATACCAGTCTATCCTGTCTAACGAATGATCTCCGCCACTAACAATATATTCCGCGGCGGATGAAAGCCCTTCATCAATCCATACATCCATAAGAGCATTTGAATTTTTTACTCTTCTTGTAACAAAGTTCATCATATGCTGCATTTCATGGGCGAGCGTAGTAAACGCATTTTCAATATTTTTTTCACCTTTCATTCCGGGATTAGTATCTATATAGATCATATCACGCTGATTTGATCCTGACATACTATAAAAATTACCGGCCCAAAAATAACCGGCGACATAAGATTCATTTACTCCTTTTTGATAATCATCCTTTATATCCAAAAGGAGAATACAAAGTTTTCCGTCTTCATCGCCCAAATAATCCGCAACTTCCATAATATCAGAGAAAGTTTCGTCATTATAAGAAGGATTTTCAATACCAAATGTGTTTATCATAAGCTCATGGATTTTACCGTCATATTCATCGGCGATATTTTTTGCCTGCGTCTTACTTACGCCGCTGTTTTTTTCCACCCAGACATTGCAATAAGCGCCTTTAATAATTAATTCGGCTTTTACTTTATAATCTTTATTCGTCGTATAATTGTAAGCCCAGAAATTACTTGAATCATCATCATTAACTTTAATAAAGTCAAGAAAACCGTCGCATGATAAAAACAAAAAAGCAATTAAAATTATTAATAGCGTCCGTAACGCGAAAATTTTATCTTCCATGGCACACCTTATATTTTTTTCCGCTGCCGCAAGGGCAGGGGTCATTACGGCCAACTTTGGGATGGCTTCGCACTACAGTCACGCCGTCAGGGCGGCTTGCCTTATCCATAGGGGAACCTGCCGAGGCGGAAGCGCCTTGTCTCGCGCCGGCAAAAGAACCCATACTGCTGTGGCTTGCCGACTGATTCGCGCCGATGGATCTGCTTACCGGTCTTCGCGGCCCCCCTTCCGCAACTTGAATGCGTATCAGGTGAAGGCGTGAAGCGATCATCTGCCTTATTTCTTCGATCATTTCTTCAAAAATCTGAAAGCCTTCCACCTTGTATTCCGTTAGCGGATTTTTTTGCGCGTAATGGCGCAGGTACACGGCCTCGCGCAGGGCTTCCATGTTTTCAAGATGATCAAGCCACTTGCGGTCTATCACGCTTAAATAATTGTCACGGATAAATAAATTAAGGTAATCATGCCCGATTATATTTTCTTTATTAAGCAAATCCTGTTCAAGATCGGCAATTATTCGTTTTTCCAACGTTTCAGAATTTTTATACTCTTTGCTTTCAGAATCGACAACAAGCGAATAGCCGAACTTTGTATGGAGTTTTTCGATTAAATCTTTTAACGCCTCGTTTTGATCGTTTCTTGCTGACCGGTTAAACTCGTCAATATAGTCGCCTATAATATCCGCAGTAGCGTCGTTTACGCGTTTTTTTAAATCATTGTCAACAAGTATCTCATCGCGCTGTTCGTAAATAAATTTACGCTGCTGGTTCATTACGTCGTCATAATCCAAAAGGTGTTTGCGGATTTCAAAGTTGCGCTCCTCTACTTTCTTCTGCGCGTTTTCTATGCTTTTATTCAACATCGGGTGGTTAATGGCGTCCCCGCCTGACATCCCAATCTTTGACATGATGTTTTTCATGCGCTCCCCGCCGAATAAGCGCATAAGCTCATCGTCCATGGAAATGAAAAATTTGCTCTTTCCGGGATCTCCCTGCCGCCCCGAACGCCCGCGAAGCTGGTTATCGATACGCCTGCTTTCATGCCGCTCGGTTCCTATCACATAAAGCCCGCCGAGGGATTTCACTTCTTCATAATCTTTTTTCCATTTTTCCAGTTCGTCTTTGTAAATTGCAGAATACTGCTCTTCCGTAGCGTTTGTTCCGGCGCGTCTTCTAGCGCGATGTTCGGGATTCCCCCCCAATTTAATGTCAGTCCCGCGCCCCGCCATGTTAGTCGCAATAGTAACTGAACCTTTCGCTCCCGCTTCCGAAATGATAAGCGCTTCCCGCGCGTGATTTTTTGCGTTTAACACTTCGTGCCGCACTCCCCTGCGAGTCAGCAGGGAAGAAATTTTCTCGGACTTTTCTATGGAGACCGTCCCTACAAGCATGGGCTGGCCTTTTTTATTCGCCTCCGCGATTTCATCGCATAACGCTTTGTATTTATCGGATTCGCCAAGGTAGACTAAATCATTCTCATCGTTGCGGACGACGGGCTTGTTTGTAGGAACAACCACGACTGAAAGCTTGTAAATCTTTTCAAACTCCACAGCCTCAGTATCCGCCGTTCCCGTCATGCCTGAGATTTTTTTGTACAGCCTGAAATAATTCTGAAAAGTAATGGTAGCCAGAGTCCTGTTGCGCTGGGCGATTTTAATCCGTTCCTTCGCTTCAATAGCCTGATGAAGCCCGTCAGAATAACGCCTGCCGTGCAATATACGGCCTGTGAATTCATCGACAATTTGAACCTGCCCGTCCTGCACGACATAATCAACATCGATATGAAAAAGTTTATGCGCCTTTAAACTCTGGGTAAAATAGTGAATGTACTCAAAATTTTCTTCGTCTACAATCGCCCCTTGAATAAGGCCGCGTTTTTTAAGCAATTCTTCGATAGTAGCCTGCCCCTGATTGGAAAAAGAAACGCTTTTATTTTTTTCGTTTAACTTATAATCGCCTTTAACCGTTTCTCCCTGAGTTTCATCGGGATATTCGCCATTTTCTTTTTTTTCAACTTCGCGAAGACTGCCAATCATTTTATCAACTTCGGCAAATTTATATGTGTCGTCTTCCGCCGCTCCCGAAATAATCAACGGCGTGCGCGCTTCGTCAATTAAAATTGAATCGATTTCGTCAACTATGCAAAAATTATGCCCGCGCTGGACTCTGCTTTCCATATCGCGGTGCATATTGTCGCGCAAGTAATCAAAACCAAATTCATTGTTTGTGCCGTAAGTAACGTCGCATCTGTAATTTTCCTTGCGCTGTTCGTTATCCATGTGTGAAAGAATCGTGCCCACGCTGATGCCAAGATAATTAAAAATGGGCATCATCCACTCCGCGTCTCTGCTTGCAAGATAATCGTTTACGGTAACGACATGAATTCCGTCTCCGGGAATCGCGTTCAGGTAGGCCGCGGCGACTACCATCAAAGTTTTGCCTTCCCCTGTTTTTAATTCGGCAATCTTTCCCAGATGCAGGACAATGGAGCCAAGAATCTGCGTATCGTAGGCGCGTTCCCCCAAAATACGCAGTCCCGCTTCCCTTGCCAGCGCGAAAGCTTCCGGTAAAATGCTGTCAAGGGTTTCGCCGTTTTTATGACGCTCGCGGAAAAGAGCGGTTTGACGGGGAAAATCCTCAGCAGGAAGAGACTGCGCCCAGCTTTCTTTTTCGTTTACTTTTTGAAGTATGGGCATAAGGGCCTTTAGGTCCCGCTCATTTTGAGAACCAAAAAGCGCCTTAATGAATTTATCGAACATAAGTATATTTTATCTTAAAAACGGATATTTGACTAGATGTTTGTATTATCAATCCTTACTTTGTGTCATTTGTGAGATGTCTTAGCGTTACTTAGCATTAACCAGCCACTTCCTGTACAACAGCGAAACGCCGTAACCGCCGAAAATGGCGATAAACCTGTCTACGATATTGATGGGTATGCGTGAAAGAATGGCGGTTGCCAAGAGCGGGACATTGTTGCGCAAGAGACCGATTTTAAAAGAATCTTCCGGGTACAGTAAGCGGGGCATGGAAAACGACGTAATGGTATAGTCAATGATGCCGCCTGTTACGCTTATGGCAATGCAATCAAGCGCGACCAGCCCAAGAAGAAGTGGGGTAATGTCGATAAATAATTCCAGCGAAGGATGTTGAAGAAAAGGCTCCTCCCGCTTTTTCATTTTACCGTGTAAAAAACAAACCAACAGCGCTTCAACAATTATGCAGATATACATAAAACAACCTGTTATGACATTAGATAAAGAAAGATTAAAAAAATACATGGACACAAAAGAACTAAAGAGAAAGTAAAGCGCTCCTGTCAAAAGACCCGCCGGCAAACTCGCGCTGAAACATACGGCTACCGTAAAAATAGTGTCCAGATATAAAGGAAGCCTTGCCACATTAAGAACAAAATGTGAAAGCGCCACGTTGCACACGGCGGACACAATACAGAGAACAATAATTTTTATGAGTTGAATTGCCTTCATAAATACTTTATCATGCAATAAATGCAAAATTTTTTCAAGCGGCAGTATAAGAAATTAAAACTCTTAGTGTTATTAACCGCCGTAATTTTATTTGTAGCAAATTTATTTGCAGGCTGTGACAATAGTCAGTCTCATCAGTCTATTTCTTCCATTTCCAGAAAATGGCTTGATATAAAAAAAGATTTTAATTCTTCCGCAGACGGACTTGAGAGCCGTATTGACGATTTTTGCCTTACTCTTACTGGTTTTTTTGCATCCCCTATCGGCGACCTGTATCAAATACACCGCCCGGAAGGAATACAATACCTTGCGGATGTCAATTCAGCGGCAGACCGCCTTAAAACTGCCGTAAAAAACAACGACAATCAGGCGTTTTATTTGACGGCGGTTGAAATAGACGCAAGCCTTGACCTGTTGCAACGCATTGATAATAATTTATCCGACGCAAGCCAGCGGGATTATTTTTTACTTTTCTTTTTCTTTTCAGTGTTGGTCATAGCCGTTATTCTTGCTTTAATTGTGCAGGACGCGAGGGTTGATAAGGCTGAAAGAAGGGAACAACAAAGCCTTGCCTTTTCGCGGGAAACCATAATAACGCAGGAGCGGGAACGCTTGCGTATAGCGCGTGAATTGCACGATACGGTCGCGCAGGATTTGTGGAGGCTTTCGTTTCAGACGGAAAGCATAGACAAGACTGATGAAAATACGCAGAGGAGCAAACTTTGCGCGGAAGTCGTAAAGGGGCAGAAAGAAGTAATGCAGAGGGTAAGAACCATTTGCGACAACCTTATCCCGCCCGATTTTCAACGGCGGCGTTTTGATGACGCTCTGCACAACCTTTGTTATAATTTTGAACAACGGACAGGCATTGAATGTCAGCTTGTTATTCAGGACAATCTTTTACCGGGGTCTTTGGACGGCGATATTCAGCTTCAAAGTTTCCGCATTGTGCAGGAATGTTTAACAAATATCGAGAAACACGCCGAAGCTTCTGAAACGTCGGTGATAGTCCGAAGCGTCAAAGAAGGCGAACTGGTAATTTGCATATCCGATAACGGCAAGGGCTTTTCGCCGCCCGACAGGGACAGCCTGCGGACGTTGCGCTCCGACGGCGGCCACTACGGATTATGGAACATTTATGAACGCGCCGCCTCGATTCAGGCGGAAGTGACCATAGACAGCGAAAAAGGCGAAGGCACTATGGTAACATTGAAAATACCGTTTACGGGACTGTGGAAAAAATGAAGAATTGAAGAAGATTTCACACTAAGAACACGAAGGAAGAGAAGAGCACAATGTCTAGGAAGTGGGGAGTAGGGAGTGGGGGTGTTGTCCGTTATCTTATCGTGAAGTTCGTGCTTAGATTTCGAACAAAAACATTGCTAATTGCTCATTTCCCATTGCTCATTTATTTTCGCCCCCTTAGTGTTCTTTGTGTGACTCTTCTTGTATAAATTTTCTTGATAATAATATAATATTTTCGTATATTTAATTATATGAGAAAACCACTAATTCTTTATATTATTTTATTGGTTTTTCTTGCCATGTGCAAGAAAACGCCTGCGGTTACAGTTATCCCTGAAGAGGTTACAGTAATACCTGAAAATAATAATACTGCCAATGAAAAAGTTGAGGACGCTGATCTTACCGAAATATCCTCTGAAATACGTGTTAGTGAAATCGACATTAATGACAAATATATAGTATTAGAAGAATCAATATTCTCTGAAGCCGCAGGATTCTGGTATGATAACGGGATTTGCGTCTATGAGTACGACAAAAACTTAAAAACAACGGAATATAGGGATTCAGGAAATAAATTGTATGCTTCAGGTGATGGACCTTATCATTATAAGGGTATTTATAATGACTTATTATTTATTGATGAAGGAACTGGTCCCGACGTAAGAGTAATTCACATATTTGATCTTGCTAATAAAGAAAAAATATTAGACGCGGCATATCATGGCTCTTACTCGTTTAAAAATAATATTGTTAGCGGTTTAACAATGTCAGGCGTAAAATATGGGGACTATGACGATAATATAAGAACAAAGTTTTATGAACTTGAACGAAGCGCTGAAAGACAGGAAGGAGATGACGGGCGAAATACAAGATTAGTTGTAATATATAATTTTAATGTTTTAACAAAAGAAATAAATCTCCTTTACGGTACATATGTTTTTGAGCAATAAAAGCCATAAGAGATTCTTGTTCATTTAGTTTTATAAACATATAATAATTAAATGTGGCATCCGAAAATTATAGAATTTGATAACCGCATGAAGAAACTTTTTGATGAAGTTGATAACTTTATCGAAGACCTTTATGGAGACAGATACCCTTTACATCCCACGCGTCCCGCTCGTGGTGAAACTGCCAATCCTGAGGCGGACGGCCTTTTTAACATAGGCGCCAACTTTACACCCGGCTACAGGTCGGAATTGGGACGTGGCTACCTTATCGACGTGTCAATATCCACTCTCGAAAAAGTTGACGATAACGCGCGCCGTGAAATCTACGAAACCGCTGCGGAAAAAATAAAGGAACTTTTACCCCTTCATTTTCCTGAACGTGAACTTACCGTCCGGCGCGATGGAAATCATTTTAAAATTCAGGGGGACTTCAGTCTGGGGGAAATTTGACAAATCTTTTACCGTCCAGAAATACTCGTAAAAACCTCACACAAAGGAAGAACACTAAGGAAGAGAAGATCACGAAAAAGAATCAGGGGGGTATCATATCGTGAATTCCACGCTTAGACTCGCAGATGGTGATGTCGCGTATCCCTTGATAACAGCTACCTTTGCGTTACCTGTGAGACATTGCGGCCTCTTTCCTTTTTCTTCATTATTTAGTATATTTAATATATGACGATAACACAAACAATAGATATTACCGATGACTATCGGGTTATACTTGATGTTCCCCGAAACATACCAAAAGGGAAAACAGACATAACAATCCTGTTTCCTGTAAAGGAAAAACCCAAATCCAATAACGGTATACCGCGTTTTACTGAAAAGGAATTTGACGAATTGTTAAAAGACTGTCCGCATACACAAGCCATATCGGGCATACTCTCAAGTTTGGGAGATATTGATCTTGATGAATGGCGCATGAAAAGGCTGGCAAAGCACCTCTGATGAAAGTCCTGATTGATACCAATGTCGCGTTAGACATTCTTCTTCACCGCAAGGATTTTGCTGTTTCGGAGGCTGTCTCTAAATTGGCGGAAAAAATATTATTACAGGTTTTATCTCCGCTTCCGCAATAACTGATATTTTCTTTCTTGCTAAAAGCACTCTCGGCAAAAAGCCGACTAAAGAAGCAATGAAAGAACTTTTAGAGATTTTTCTCCCTGCAATTGTAACAGACAGCAATATCTATGAGGCTTTGAATCTTGATTGGGAAGACTTTGAAGATTCCGTTCAGTTTGTCGTTGGGAAAAGTTTTTCTGTTGATTATATTGTTACCCGAAACACTAAAGATTATTCTTCAAGTGCCATTCCTGCGATAACCCCTGATCAGTTTGTGCTGTTATTTAAAAAAGCGGCGGAGATCAAAGGCTTTTAACCCCTTAACTTGTTGACATTGATGGGCAGACAATTCATCACGCAGAGGCGCAAAATTTTCGTCCGATAACGTATCTTTGATCTAGATATATTAGTTTAAATAAAAATCTTGAAGGAAAAACGACGATCCTGCGAACAACAACTTTGCGCCTGCGAACCAAGGGTTCGATGCGCCTCTGCGAGAGGTCTTCTTAGTAAATATCTAGCTGTTACAGACTACTAGTGCCGCCTGCTAAAAAAGCCTACGGCTTTTTTAGCTTAGGAGTTTTGCTGTCGCAAAACTCCACACATTCCATAGTGTACATTGCAAGGCAATGCACACTATGGAAATTCGGTATCAGATACTGTTGCCGTTACCTGTTAGCTTTATTAGTAAAAGTAGCATATAGTCGTAGATGCGCTAACATCCGCATATCCAGCTTTTTTTACAGTCACAGTTATTGTAGTACTTCTAATCTCACCTGATGTTTTTGAAAAAGAGATTGGCAGAATGTAAGTGGAAGTACCGGAAGCGTAGAAAGTACCTTTGATCACATTGACCTGCACGGCGTTCAATGTTATGTCATTGACAGAAAGCCCGTTAATTGATTGTGAAAATTGCAATGTCAATTTTGTTGTAGGAGTGTTATTAATACTACCATTAGGATTATAATTACCATCGGCTGTTACGGAGAGGGTAACGGGAATAACATAATAATAATACACGGTTTTCGGCGTACCGCTTATTACATGGTTCTGTTTCTCGACATTCACGCTCAAAGTTCCGCTCGTATTACCACCGGAGATTGTCAAAGTGTATGGATTAGAACCGCTGAGTGACCCTTTGCTCACACCGGACACGCCGCTCAAGGTGATGTCATTGGCAGTAAGTCCATCGATCGAGTTATCAAAAGTTAGAGTCAATCGTGTAGTCATACTCGTTGAAGAACCGTTGCCTGTTACGCTATTTAGCGTAATATTTGGGGTGTAATAGATTTCTACCGTTTTCTGTGAGTCGCTTATGTAATAACCCGATTTTTCGATAGCCACGTTCAAAGTTCCGCTCCCGATAAAGCCGCTAATGCCTAAAGTGTACGATGTTCCTGAACCGCTGAGCGTCCCTTTGGTTACGCCGTCCACGCCGGTCAATGTTATGTTGTTGGCGGAAAGACTAATTGCCTTGTCAAAGGTCAGCGTTAACTGCGTAGTGTTTCTAATAATGCCCCCCGAACTAGAACCATTAGCGGTTACGCTGTTGAGAGTAACAGGAATGATATAATAAATGTCCACTGTCTTTGGCGATCCGTTTATTAGTTTCCAACCGTCTTCATTAACTGACACGCTTAAAGTTCCACTCGTATAAAAGCCGCTTATGTCCAAAGTGTAGGGATTAGAGCCGCTGAGAGCACCTTTTATTACGCCTGATACGCCGCTCAAGGTGATGTCGGTATTGGTAAGACCGCTAATTGCCTTGTCAAAGGTCAGCGTTAACCGCGTAGTAGACTGCGTTGTATCGCCGTCTGCGGTTACGCCGATAAAGGTAACAGGGGTATCAGTTCCGCCGCCTGTATACTCGCCCCAGTACGCCGCTTTGCTGGGGATGCCGGTTCCCACGGCGACAAACTTCTTGTTTCCGGCAGTACCGCCCCAGGCGATGCCGTAGCAGCCTAAGTCGGTGTTGTTGGTGGCTGTCCATGTTACGCCGTCAGACGAATATGCCGCTTTACCTTTACTTCCCACGGCGACAAACTTCTGGTTTCCGGCAGTACCGCCCCAGGCGATGCCGAAAATGGATTCGGAGGATGAGCCGAATTGTTCGAATTTGGTATCCGATATGTTTGTCCATGTTACGCCGTCAGATGAATACGCCGCTCTGCCGGCTGGTCCCCCGTTGATAAACTTCTGTTTTCCGGCAGGACCGCCCCAGGCGATGCAGTTGATTTCACTTAGCTGTGACACGTTGCCGTTTGCTTTCTCTACGGCTGTCCATGTTACGCCATCAGCAGAATACGCCGCTTTGCCGTTAACGCCCACGGCGACAAACTTCTCATTTCCGGCAGTTCCGCCCCATGCGATGCCATTGATAGAATAACTGTTGCCGAATGTAGTATTCGATACGGTTGCCCATGTTACACCGTCAGTTGAATATGCCGCTTTACCGTTAACGCCCACGGCGACAAACTTCTCATTTCCGGCTGTCCCGCCCCATGCGATGGCGTTGATTGTGTTGGAGTTGTTGCCGAATGTAGTATCCGATACGGCTGTCCATGTTACGCCGTCAGCCGAATACGCAGCTTTGCCTCTTTCTCCCACGGCGACAAACTTCTCATTTCCGGCAGTTCCGCCCCAGGTGATGCCGTTGATGTTGCTTGTGCCGAATGTGGTGTCCCGTATGCTTGTCCATGTTACGCCGTCAGCCGAATACGCAGCTTTGATGGTATTACTGCCACTGCTGCTAGTGGGGTCACTCCCCACGGCGACAAACTTCTCATTTCCGGCTGTCCCACCCCATGCGATGCCTTTGATGCGAATATTTGTGCTGAATTTGGTATCCGCTACGGCTGTCCATGTTACGCCACCGCCACCTGTACCGCCACCGCCACCAGTGCCGCCGCCTGTGCCACCACCACTGCTTCCTCCGCCACCAATACCGCCGCTGCTTATGCTGCCGGGAACCGAGTCCATCATGCCCGGGTCTACAAAGGAACCTTTACACGCCGTACAAATCAGCAGAATTGCCACCGGCAGAATTGCCGCCGTTACAATAAAAAACAGTTTTCCTTTATTCATAATTCACTCCTCATTTTTAGCCGCGTGAGCGGCAATTTAAATAGCATGGCTCCGCGAAGCGGAGACACCTCCTCAAAACATAAAACCCAAACGCAAGCCGCCGTTCCAGCCCAAGGGTGTCGGGATACTGGGACCGCCAAAAAGAGCCAAGAGTCCTCCTCCCGAAGACTTTGACAAAACATAAGCAAGGGACGGTTCCACATAAATATTTTTGTTGGGGAATACAAGTTTGTAGCCCATTTTCAGCGAAATAATAAGACTTGTAAAACCGCCGTTCTCCGATTTTGTTTCTCCATCTATCGACAATTGATTATAACCAAGCGCCGTGCCGAGGAAAAATTTTTCAAAATTTTCTGACATAGGATAATAACGCCCCTCGGCGGCAATGCCTAAATAATTGCCGTCAGTATCGTCAAATTTTAAGAAATACGCATCAACGTCCACGCCGATACTGAAGTGTGGAGCAACAAGCCGTTCATAAGCGGCGGAAAGAGCGAAGACCGAAAAATCACTGTCGCTGTCGGTAGCGATAAACCCCTTGAACAGTTGGAACAAGTCCAATGCCACGGCGCTTTTTTGTTGGGCAAAAGCCGCCCCCATAACTACGCAAGCTAATACCATGATGCATAAAATCTTTTTCATATAAAACTCCTTAATCTTTTATTTTGTTATTGGAATTTTAAGGCTTTTAATAGCTTTTGTCATGAGTGTTTTACGCACGGGTTTTTTCCGCAAAGACTCTTACAAAGAACACAAAGTAAGAGAAGAACACAAAGAAGAAAAGAGGGGGTTATTGTCCGAGAGCTATGCGTTAATCGCTTCTAGTTTTAGAGTATATCACGTCGCAGAGGCGCAAAAAATGTGACACTTTTTTGCAACTACCTTTGGTCCCGTTTGACATTTACCATTTTTTTATTATGGTAAGTATAATCCGCAATAGCGGTATGGAGACCAATGGCAGACAAAACACTGTTCGTCAAATCAGCGTTTGATCATGGATATACCCAAGACGATATAGAAATGGCAATTGAGACGAAAATATACGACGGTCTTTTGTGGGGAGAAGATGATATATATGCTATTATTGGGTTTGACACTGTTGCCAATCCGATAGATGTCTTTTATAATATTATTGATGATGATACCATTAAAGTATTTCACGCGATGGCCTTGCGTGATAAAGTAGCAACCCAAATGGGCACATAGGAGTAATTATGCGTGATATGACTGAAGAAGAATATGCGGAACTTGATAAGCGTCTAACCGATACTGTTCCAACACTTGGCCCTAATGGGACAGGTTTCTTTTCACGTAAAGGTTTTCAGGTAGTTGGTATTGATGAAGCTACCGCTAAAATTCTTAACGCAAAGGCTCTAGCTTCCCGAAAACTGCCTTCAGAAATTATTGCTTCCCTGCTTCGCAATGAATTGACTAAAGTTCATGCATAGGGTTAAACAGTTAATAAACCACAAGATGAAATTCAAGTGTCAGCTACGCTGCGTGTCCTTTTACAAAAATTATATCCCGAAGACTTCACACAAAGAGCACGAAGGTACAAAGAACACAAAGAGGGGAATAAGAGGTTTTTATTCATAGGCAGGGAGCGACACCCCATTCTTCTCTTCCTTTTTTCTCTCTTCTTTTATTCCTCCTTCCCGTCCCAGTACGCCATTTGCCCTTTACCCCTGTCGAAAATACTGTTACCCACAGCGACAAACTTCTGGTTTCCGGCAGTACCGCCCCATGCGATACTGTAGATGTAGTAGAATGTGATGTCCGATAGGGCTGTCCATGTTATACCGTCAGCCGAATACGCCGCTTTGCCATTACCCACGGCGACAAACTTCTCATTTCCGGCTGTCCCGCCCCAGGCGATGCCCCGAATGTTATAGCTGCTGCTAGTGCGTGTCCTACGTTAAATATTCGTGCCTGATACTGTTGCGTTTCCTTTGACGCTACAGTTTATATGCAATATGCTCCTTGACTTATTTATGTATATTATGGATATAATAACATATGCCTTCATCAAAAGAAATATTTATTAGCCATTCAAGCAAGAATAAGAGCATTGCCGATAAATTAGTCGATTTAATTGAGACAGGTATCGGAGTATCTTCAGATAATATTTTCTGCTCATCGTTGGAGGGAATGGGTATTCCAAGCGGTAAAAATTTCATTAATTTTATTAAGGAGCAAATTACCGAACCAAAAATTGTTATATTATTACTGACACAATCGTATTATAAAAGTATATTTTGTTTGTGTGAATTAGGGGCTAGTTGGGCACTGTCCCATAATATAATACCTATTATAC
>NZ_BDHF01000035.1:0-39804 GCF_054786115.1 Treponema sp. R80B11-R83G3
CTATAATACTATAGAATTAATGAAAAGTTACATACATATTGATATTTAATGCAACTTTAATTTACATTTTGTGTCAAAATGTCATAGGGTATTTAATACTCGAAAAAAAGTTATTTGGAGGAAAAAATGTCTGTTCCGTATACTGAAAAACCTTGGGAATTTTTAAAAGATTACCGTGAAATAAAAGTCTTTTCCGGCGAATGGCCTACTTTGCCTGAAATGTTTAAAATAACCGTTTCCCGTTATCCGCAACGCGCCTGTTTTACCATTTATGAACCGAACAGAATCAGCCTGAATTACACTGAAGCGCTCAAGGTAATAGAAGCCGTCTCCCGCTGGCTGCATAAAAATGGAATTCGCAGGGGCGACAGAGTCGCCGTAACTGGAAAAAACGCTCCTGAATGGGCAGTCGCGTATCTTGCAATACTTTTTGCCGGCGGCGTGGTTGTCCCGATAGATTATCAGCTTAAAAATGAAGAAATCGACATGCTGTTAAAAGCCTCAGGCGCGAAAATGATTTTTGTTGATGAAGAAAAACATGAGTATTATACGTCAAAAAGATCCGGCCTTGAAAAAGTTCTTTCCCTAAGAAAAGGAGTGGGAACTTATATTTATGACCTTGACGGACCTCAAGCTGAAATTGAAAAGGCGGTAGAGACCGATACCGCCGCAGTGCTTTTTACGTCGGGAACAATGGGAATCCCAAAGGGAGTCATTTTAACGCACAGGAACCTCGTCTCTGATTGTTACTTGGCGCAGGGAACGCCCCTTATAGTTTTACATACCGATATTTTTTACGCGATATTGCCAATTCATCATTCATACACAATGCTTGCCGTATTTATAGAAACAATTTCAACGGGAGCCGAAGTTGTTTTTGGGAAACGTATGGTGACAACGCAAATTTTAAAAGATCTAAAAGAAGCGAAGATCACAATGCTGTTAGGCGTACCCATGCTCTTTAATAAAGTTCTTGCGGGAATCTTAAGGGGATTAAAAGCCAAAGGGCCTATTGTTTACGGCCTTATATCATGTTTGATGGGCATTTCCGGCCTTATAAAAAAACTTTTTAAAGTGAATCCCGGCAAGAAAATGTTCGGGTTCGTTCTGGACAAGGCAAGTCTTACGTCGATACGTATTTGCATCTGCGGCGGCGGTCCGCTTGCGCCAAGCGTGTTTAGAAAATACAACCAGCTTGGAATTGACTTTGTTCAAGGCTACGGCCTTACAGAAACTTCCCCGATTATCACAATTAATCCTATCGAAGCGTACAAGGAAACCAGCGTTGGCCGCCCTTGTCCCGGCGTAGACATGAAAATACTAAATCCCGACGAGCGCGGAATCGGCGAAGTAATCGTTAAAGGACCTATGGTAATGCAGGGGTATTATCAATTGCCAGAAGAAACAGCCGCAGCCTTTACAAGCGACGGTTATCTTAAAACGGGCGATTTGGGTTATATGGACAATGAAAATTATTTGTATCTGACGGGGCGAGCGAAAAACATGATTGTTACTGAAGGCGGCAAAAACGTATATCCCGAAGAAATAGAAAACGAATTCCAGCTTTATGAAGAAATCGATCAAATTTTAATCCGAGGATATATTCAGGACAAGAAAATGAAGAGCGAAACCATCGAAGCGCTTGTGTATCCCAATCCCGAATACAAAGATTCAAATGGAACAATTCCTGACACTGCGCAGATGAAAAGCAGAATCGACTGGATCATTACGGAAGTCAACCAAAGGTTACAACCTTATCAAAAAATAGACAGAGTTGTAATTCTTGATAAGCCGATGGAGATGACCACTACCAAGAAAATTAAGCGTGGGGAATTGAATAGCTGAGTTTTACTCCAAAGACCTCACACAAAGGTACAAAGAACACGAAGAGGAAGAAGGTGTTTTTGTCCGTTATCTTATCGTGAAGTCCACGCATAGCTTTCGGACGACAACCCCTGATCCCCCCTTTGTGAACCTCAACCGAGACCGAAGGTCGAAGGTTCCCCTCTTGATCTTTGTACCTTTGTGTTCTTAGTGTGAACTTCTTCCGGGAAATTATTCTGTTTTTAGGGAATAGATTTGCTATTTTAGGATTTTTTAAACACAATGAATCTTTGTCCAAGATAGTTCAATCCGGTAAAAAGGCACATCCCGGCAAATAAAGAAACATTATCCTGAATTTTTTGCGGATACTCTGCAAACAAAAAGTATAGCGCTGTCCTTGCTATTCTATAAGCTAAAAACCATGAGGCCGCAATAGTTGCAATATAGGCGATAATCATATACAAAGACCATTTGCGGACATTAAAAGTCCAGTATTTATTGAGAAAAAAACTTAAAATGCTTCCTAATACATAGTTTGCCGCAGATGAAATCCAGTACCCAAAGCCAAAAATATTGTACATAACAAACATCAAGCCGGAACCTGCAATAGTGTTGATAAATCCGACCATTAAAAATTTAAGAAAAATACGATCAAATATCATCAGTTGTCCATAACTTCACGATGGATAATCTCTGCGGAAGGGTATCTAATAACAATAAAATTGTTATCTTCGTAATTTGTCTTGAGCAATGTAAAAGGCCGCTTTGCTTTTTGCGCCATATCTAATCGCGTATTTTTAGCGTCTTCCAAAAACTTAGAAACGGTTTTATAGAACAGACAGCAAAGAGCCATTACAAAAACCACAAGGCCGAAAAATGGCAGGGACAATAATGACCGCAAGCGGTTTTCAAAAACGCCGCTTGTTTTTCCCTTGCGGGAAATATGCGCGTCAATAAATGAAAAAAGGGCGTTTTGTACAGACGGAAGCAGCGGTATAATACAAATTATTATACACGTAAGTACAAGTATTATTACTAATTTCTTTGCCTTTGCTGAATGGTAAATTCTATCCAGCAATATTTCAGGCGTTTCATTGTTCTTCATTTCTTTTTTCCTTTATAAATAAAAATTTTTCGACATGGTATCTGGGGCGATGTTTCGCCTCCAAATATATTTTTCCGATGTATTCACCGACAATACCGATAGAGAAAAGAATCAGTCCGCCTATTCCCCACAATGAACAGGCAATACTCGCCCAACCGCTTATTGTGTGGCCGGAAAAATACCTGACAAAAAAATACGCAATCATCGCAATACTGACTGTAAAAATTAAAACTCCCAGCAGAGTTATAAGGCGTAATGGTTTTACTGAAAATGAAGTAATGCCCTCCATGGCGAATTTAATCATCTTCTTTAACGGATATTTACTTGTTCCCGCCATACGTTCAGCGCGTGTGTAATACTCAATGCCTGTTTTGAATCCAAGCATTGGAATAATGCCGCGTAAAAAAAGATTTACTTCGCCATATTCCGCCAGCGCTTCAAGGGCATTTTTTCCCATTAGGCGGAAATCGGCATGGTTATATACAACGTCCACGCCTAAAAAACGCATGAAACGGTAAAACCCCTGCGCCGTGGACCGTTTAAAAAAACTGTCTGTTTCGCGATTTGAGCGGACGCCGTACACAATTTCAAATCCTGCGCGGTATTTTTCTATCATTTTACTGATAACATTAATGTCATCCTGTAAATCCGCGTCTATGGAAATAGCCGCGTCAACCGACAAGACCGGATGATCTTTAACCGCAAGCAATCCGCATAAAAGGGCGTTTTGATGCCCTCTGTTTCCCGACAATTTAATACCGCTAAAAACAAAAGGATTTTCAGTATGGAATTTTTCTATCAAACTCCATGTGTTATCACTTGAGCCGTCGTCAACAAAAAATAATGTCGATTTTTTATCAATAATTTGTTCAGAGGTAAGCTGTTGCAATGTATCGGACAGCTTTTTCGCAGTTTCAGGCAATACTTCCTGTTCGTTGTAACAGGGGATAATAATTGCCAATATCGGCTTGTCAGATTTATTATTCACTTTTGCCTTTGAGAGAAACATACCGGGTATTATCCGCAGTCATTGTTTTGTACGCTCTTTGTATCCTTAAAAGCCCCTGCGCCGTTTTCAGCACTCCTTTTTGGTGATTAATGTTGAGCGCCTTAAACCCTTTGCTTAATCGGGAAAGTTCCACATTGATCTGTTTCCTCATTCCTTCATTTTTCATAAGAAATCTATGTTATCATTTTATAGATTTAATAGAAATCAGTCAAGGTTTTTACGAATGGATAACGAAAATATTGTTAGAAAGGGAGTTTTATGGTATTTTGAGGAAAGGAGATAGATGCAAGTTTCCATAAATGCCCGCATAAAGGCTGTCAGAAAAGCGTTGGGCTGTCACAACGGGCTTTTTGTCGGGGTATTTTTCTTTCTCAAGGTTTTTACGCTCAAATAGAAAGTGGGCTTAAAAAAGCCAACGAGCGCATCTACGAACTAATATCAACAAAATATAATGTCAACAAAGACTGGCTTTTGACAGGGAAAGGGGAGATGTTTTCCGGCCCGGCTCCCGATGTTGAACTGGAACAACTAATTGAAATTTACAAGGAACTTGACCCCCTGTTCAGGGAATACCTCATGCTCCAGATAAAGCAGCTTCTTGACGTTCAAAAGCGCGGCAAAAAAGTGGAAAACAAAGAACAATTATTTTCCCTACTCCTTTCCCCTCACCGCCGCGCTCTGCGCATGCCCTTCCAATCCTTCGGCGCGGGCGAGCGCTTCAGCGGCGTTACGCGCTTTTTCAAAGCCTTCACCTGGGGCGCAGCGCAGTGTTGTTACGGTTTTTAAAAAGTGGCGCACGGACAGGCCGCCTGTAAAACGGGCGCTTGTTTTTGTGGGCAGGGTGTGGTTTATTCCGGCGGAATAATCGCCGAGGACTTCCGCGCTGTACGCGCCTATAAAAAGTGAACCGTAATTTTTCAGTTTAGGAATCCAATTGTCCGCGTCTGCGGTTTGGAGTTCTAAATGTTCAGGCGCGATTGTGTTGGCAATGCGAATCGCCTCTTCCTTTGCTTCATAGACGATAATAAGGCCTCCGACTTCCAAAGATGCGCGGGCGGTTTTTTCAGTTGGCAGAGTTTTTATTCTTCTCTCGACAGCCGCAGCAATTTTTTCGGCAAGTTCTTTGTTTGGAACTAATGCCCTTGCGCGGGCATCAGGATCGTGCTCAGCCTGACTTAGCATATCCGCTGCGGCAATATCTGCCGCTTTTTCAATATCTCCATCACCAGAGCGCCCGTCCGCGATAATCAGCACGTCTGTGGGGCCGGCGATAAAATCAATCCCTACTTCGCCGAACAATAGCCGCTTGGCAGTCGCGACAAATCTATTTCCGGGACCAGCGATAACGTCAGCGCGGGGTATTGATTCAGTGCCAAGAGCAAGAGCGGCAATTGCCTGTGCGCCGCCCATAGCGAAGATACGAACATTTTTGTTGTTTGTAATTTCAGACGCTATCATGGCGGCGGCAAGTATTTTATTATCGGGAAGTCCGTCTTGAGTCGGGGGAGAAGAGAGGATCACTTCTTCCACGCCGGAACAAAAGGCGGGTATCATGCACATGAGGACTGAGGAAAAAAGCGGGAAACGTCCGCCGGGAACATAAATTGCCGCCTTTTCTACAGGGATAATACGCTGGCCTGTAACAATACCCTGCTCCATTTCAAATTCAAAATCGGCGAATTGCTCCCGTTGTTTTTCAGAGAAGCGTTTTATGTGCAGGGCGGCAAGCTCCATCGCGTCTGCAAGAGCGCGGTTATTTTCACGCAACTGATTAAAAGCGCGTTTTGCTTCAGTTAGAGGAATTTCCAGATACTGCGGGGAAGATTTGTCAAACTTGGAAGCGTATTTCCTGACAGCCGCGTCTCCGTTAGCGCGTACCTGCTCTATTATTTTCTTTACGGTTTTTTCAGTTTTTGCATCATCAGAGCGTTTTGATTCGTTTTTCCAATATGAATCAAAATCAGTACTTTGAATTATTTTCACGTTACGCTCCTTATAATTTTATCGCATGCTTCAAGGAACGCGTCCATATCTTTGTCCGTACCAACACTGACACGCAGATAATCTTTAATTTTTTCTTTATTAAAATGCCTTACAAGAATTCCATTCTCACGTAATGCGGCAAAAAAATCCGCTCCTTTTACGCGCGGCGGTTTAATAAAAAGAAAATTTGACTCTGACGGCAAAACTGTAAATTTCAGACCGCGCAAGGAATTCACTACCCGTTCCCTTGTAGCGGCGACACGAGTGTTTATTTCATCGTAGTATGCAGTGTCCCTAAGCGCCGCCGACGCTCCAGCAAGAGCAATTCTATCCATAGTGTACGAATTAAAGGAATCGCGGATTCGGCATAGGGCTTCTATCAATTTTTCATTGCCGATCGCAAAACCTGCCCTTAACCCTGCGAGAGACGCGGATTTTGAAAGAGTATGCACCGTCAATAAATTAGGATGACCGTTAATATGCGGAATTGCCGATAAAGAGCCGAGTTTCGCGTCTTTTGCGCCGCTAAAGGCGATATAAGCCTCATCTGCAATAAAAACTTTCCCTATTCCGGCAAGGTATTCGGCAAGAGATAAAATTTCTTTTAACGGCAGAGCGATTCCCGTCGGAGCATTTGGGTTTGGAAGGATAACGCCGCCTGATTTGATTTTATATTCATCGGCATTAATTGTAAAATCATCGCGTAACGGCATTAACTTGTACGGTATATCCCAAAGGTTGGCATAAACAGGGTAAAAACTGTAAGTTATGTCAGGGAACAGTACTGGCTGTATTTTTTCATTGCTCGTTCCGGTAACGCCCTCTTTGGCGGATTCAAAAAACGCGCCGAAAGCAAACGCTAAAATTTCATCGGAGCCGTTGCCTGCAAATACCTGTTCCTTTTTAACGCCGTAACGCGCCGCAGCCGCTTCGCGAAATTCCGTACATTCAGGATCGGGATACAGGCGCAAGCTTTCATTCGCCGCCTTTTGAATGGCTTCGATAACCGCAGGCGAAGGCGGATAGGGATTTTCATTCGTGTTAAGTTTAATGAATCTCCTGTCCTTGGGCTGTTCGCCGGGCACATATGGGGAAAGATTTTTTATGCGGGTATTCCAATATTCGCTCATAAAAACTTACTTTTTGTGCCTCCGGTCAAGCTCGTCAAGTATTTCTTGAATATTCACTCCGGCTTTTGTCATCAACACAGTTGTAAAATAAATAATGTCGGCGGCTTCCCAAATAATTTCTTCGCGGGTTTTTGCCTCGCACAATTCTTTCGCCTCTTCCATAATTTTTTCGCGCACAAGCTCATCGTCAAGGGTAGCCGTATACGAACCCGGCATGGGATTGCGAAAACGGTCCCGTATTATTTTCTGCAAAAATTGCAATGTATAGCCCCTGTTATTTGAAAAACATGACCACGCGCCGGTATGGCAGACTGAGCCTTCCGGCTCCGCTATGGCAAGAATCGCGTCCTTATCGCAGTCGGTTCTTAATCTGATTAATTTTAACACATTGCCGGAATTCTCGCCTTTCATCCAAAGTTTGTTTCTTGTCCGGCTGTGAAAACAAACATTGCCGCGCTTGAATGTTTCAGCTAACGCCTCTTTGTCGGTAAAACCTGTCATTAATATTTGGCCGTCGATGGCTTGAACTATAATGGGAATGAGCAATGAGCAATTAGTAATGAGCAATGGAGGAGAATCAACAGATAATTGTGTTGCATTCGGAGACGTTGCGGGGAGGACTCCCCCACTCCCTTTCTTCCAGTTAAGCGACACTATGAAAGCGTCGGCTAGATTTATTTTTCCGGTGTATAGGGCCATGCCTAGCTGAACGTCACAGCCTAGTGCGGCGATTTCCTCAACTTCAGCTAACGTTGAGACTCCGCCGGCTACGGTAATCTGGCAGGATACCGCTTCGCGCAATTTGCGCACGGGGGAAAGGTCGATGCCGGTCATGGTGCCTTCGCGCTCTACGCAGGTAAAAAGCAGTTCGCCAGCGAAAGGCTCAACTAATTTTGCAGCTTCAATAAGGTCTAGGCCTGTGGGGGTTTTCCAGCCATCCACGACAATTTCTCCGGCGCGGGCGTCAACTGCGGCGATTAGCCTCTGCCGCCCGATTTTTTTTGACATGGTTTCAAGGAAGGGGATATTTACCGCAAACTCCCCGCCCGCGATTCCAGCCCCTTTTTTAGCAGGATCGCGAAAAGCGCCGGAGCCGACTATTATTTTCCGCGCCCCAAGACTGACCAGTTCCTGCGCCTGCTGAGGCGTTTTAATGCCGCCGCCTACCCGGCATTCTGCTTTTCTAAGAAGGGGCTTTATCATTTCAAGGTTGGAACCCTTCCCCATCGCCGCGTCAAGGTCTATGACCGCGACTTCGCCGTAGCGATCGAATTCTTCCGCCAATTCAAGATGATTGTCCCGTTGAAGCACAAGTTCCTCGCCCTGTTTTAACTGAACGACTTTGCCATTTTGTATGTCTATCGAAGCTATTACCATAACTTATTATATTGTAAAAATCGGATAAGAATCAATAAGACCTCTCACCAAGATTACAAAGGTACAAAGAACACAAAGAAAATCAAGATTATTAAAAATATTTTCGCCTCTCATTCGTCTGCTAAGGTAGAGGAGAATTAATATGAGAAGAAATTTTAAATGGGTATTTGGCGGTATAATTGCTATTCCGGTGATGGCTGCCTTATTCGGAGCTATTGTAATGCTGTTGTGGAACGCTCTTTTGCCGACGCTTTTTAACTTTCCGCAGATTAGCTACTTGCAGGCGGCGGGGCTGCTCATTCTGGCGAGGCTGTTGTTTGGCGGCATTGGCACTAGGGGGCATGGCGGACGCGGAAGAGCGATGGGAGATGAGCGGCTTCATCACGGAAACAAACTTCGTGAAAAGTGGATGAATATGAGCGAGGAAGAACGCAAAGAATTTATGGAAAAGGAAAAAGATTTTTTTAAGTTTCATAAAGGTTTTATGCGCTTTAACGGTTGTTTCAGCGATGAGGAAGAAACGAAACGGAATGATAACTCCGGCGTAAAAAAGGATGATAGCGGTGAATAATTCTGTCATAACCGTACAAAACCTGACCAAGCGTTACAAGGGCGCGGAAAAACCGGCGGTTGACGACATCAGTTTTTCCGTCGGAAAAGGCGAGTTCTTCGCGTTCCTTGGCGCGAACGGCGCTGGGAAAACGACGACCATTTCCATCCTAACAACGACGCTTTCCAAGACTTCAGGAGAGATAAAAATCGCGGGGTTCGATATTGAGAAAGAGGCGAGGAAGGTGAGGGAAAAAATTGGCATCATCTTTCAACAGCCAAGCCTTGACCCGCAGTTGACGGCGGAGCAGAATATCCGCTTTCACGCCTGCCTGTACGGAATGTGCGGATACCGCCCATCTTTCAAACTTATGCCGTCAGCATACCGCAAAAGGGTAATGGAGCTTGCCGAAATTGTTGGAATACAGGACGCGCTTTTTAAGCCTATCAAAAAGCTTTCGGGCGGAATGCAGAGAAAACTGGAAATTATCCGCAGTCTAATCCATACGCCCAACGTGCTTTTTCTTGATGAGCCGACTCAAGGGTTGGACGCGGTAAGCAGACGCGGGCTTTGGAATTACATTAATGAAACGCGCATCCGTTACGGGACAACGGTATTCCTCACGACTCATTACATTGACGAGGCTGAAAACGTGGATACGGTATGCCTTATCAATAACGGAAAAATCGCCTCTTGTTGTCCGCCTCAGGAATTAAAGCGAAGTTTAATGAGGCATGAACTTATTTTAGACGCTGATGACAGATCGGCTTTGACAAATGAACTGTCCTCTCTTGGACTTCAGTTTTCGTTGAACGGGCGCGTTGTCGTTCCTTACAAAGATTCAGCGCAGGAAATTATTTCGCGGATAAAGACAAAACTGACCATATTGAAAATACACGAACCTTCGCTTGAAGACGCGTATATTGAATTTTTAACCAAACAAAAGGGGGTGTAGTATGAGCGAACTTGTTTTAGCGCAAAAAAAATCGCGGCTGTTTAGGGAGTTAAACACTGTTGTAACCGTTATGTCCCGTGAAATAACGATATTTTTCAGGTCACCCGCCACGGCGATTATGAGCATCGCGATGCCTATTGTTTTAATGGGAATGATCGGCGGCAATCTTATGCAAAACATGGCGGGCGGACTTGGCTTTCAATTCGGGCAATTTATGCTGGTGGGGATGTTAGTCAACATGCTTTTTATGGTTACCACAATGGGCATGACTTCTCTTGTAGACGATCACGACATCGACTTTAATCAGGAAATGCTTGTTTCGCCGGTTTCCCGTTATTCGATTGTGGTTGGCAAAATACTCGGCTCCGGTTTCGCGGCAATTATAAGCATGGCAGGAACGCTGATCGTCTCTCTTGCGATGGGTATCACTCTGCCAGCGGGCAAACTGCTCTTAATTCTCGCCCTATCGCCGCTTATGTGCTTATCAGGCGGCGCATTGGCGATGATCATCATAGGTCTTATTAAAAACAAAAGGGCGGCGAATCTTGCCGTAATGCTCATTGTCATGCCGCAGATGTTTTTGTCAGGCGCGATTATCCCAATCAACAATTCTTCCGGCGTTCTGTTAATTTTAAACCGCGTAATGCCAATGACATACTGTTTAGACCTTGTTCGCGCCGTTGTTTACAGGGGCAATCCCGAGTATAATAGCGTAGTTATGTTTAATCCGTTAGTCAATTTTATGGCAATTATCTTGCTGACAACAGTTTGCCTCGTTCTTGGCACTTACTTCTTCGCGCGAAGCGAAAAAGACAGGTAATCTTAATGGCGAAAAAATCAGCAGCGGAAATATTTAAAAGTTATCGGCAACGGCTGTTAAACTTCATCCGCAACCGTGTAAACCAAATTGAAGACGCGGAAGATATTTTACAGGACGTGTTCTATCAATTCAGCCGAGTGAATGATTTAATTACACCGATAGAAAATATTTCCGCGTGGCTTTACCGCGCCGCCCGTAACAAAATAATTGATCATCATAAAAAGAAAAAAGACGCGCCGTTGCCCGCGTTATACGATGAAGACGGCGATGAGTACATATTTGACGAAATAGCTGACATTATCTACGGTAAAGAAGCGACTCCCGAAACAGAAATGTTGCGCTCGCTTGTTTTTGAAGAAATACAGACAGCCCTTGCCGATCTGCCAAAAGAACAGCGCGAAGTTTTTGAGATGACTGAACTGCTTGGTTTCTCGGTAAAAGAAACCGCAGAAAAAATCAACGCTCCCGTAAACACCGTTCTTTCACGCAAACATTACGCTGTAAAGTATTTAAGAAAAAGACTTGAAGAATTGTACATTGACGTTATGGGGATTTAGCTCCCTTTTATGTGAAGTCTTATTGAATAATTTTTGCCAATTTGATACAATAAATACTTATTAAGGAGAAGAAGTTTTATGAAAAAGAGTATTTTTATGTTATTGGCGGTTTTTCTTGCGACCGGCATAGTGTTTTTTGCGTCATGCGGTAAAAAGGATGCGGGGACGCTTACCTGCGGAGTAACTGAATATGAGCCGATGAACTATAAGGACGAAAGGGGCAATTGGACGGGTTTTGACACTGAGCTTGCCATGCTTGTCGGAGAAAAGCTTGGCATGAAGGTGGCGTTTCAGGAAATAAATTGGGACAATAAATATCAGGAGCTTCAGGCCGGTTCCATAAACGCCATCTGGAACGGATTTACAGCTAACGCTTCTGAAGACGGCGTGCCAAGAAGCAATATGGTCGATTTCAGCTACAGTTATATGGTAAATCAGCAAAGCATTGTCATCAAAGCCGAAAGAGCGAGTGAATTCAGGAGTATGGATGATCTAATTGGCAAGAAAGCCGCTTGTGAAAGCGGTTCAGCCGGTGAATCATTCGCGAAAGAATTTATAGAAGACTCAAGCCTTATTACCGGCACGCCCGCGCAAATCAGCACGTTCCTTGAAGTCAAATCAGGCTCCGTTGATTTTGCTATTGTTGACATCCTTTTAGCGCGGAGGCTCGCCGGTTCGGGCGATTATTCCGATTTAACAATCGCGACTATTACCCTTGATCACGAAGTTTATGCCATCGGTTTTAAAAAGGGAAGCCCTCTGACGCATAAAGTCAACAAAGCGCTGAAAGAGTTATACGAAGAGGGAAAAATGATGGAACTCGCGAAAAAATACAAGCTTGAAAACTCTCTCGTTCTTGATACTAAATTTAAAGGATAATTCCATTATATGGGATTTTCAGCGGTAACATTAAGGCTTTTAAACGGTTTCCAAACCACATTCCTTATTTTTTCGCTGACTCTTTTATTCGCCCTTCCGCTCGGCCTGATTATTTCATTCGGGTCAATGTCAAAAATCAGGCCTCTTAAATTTATTGTCAGAATATTTGTCTGGTGCATAAGAGGCGTGCCTTTGATGCTCCAGATATTTATAGTGTTTTACGTGCCGGGGTTTGTTTTCGGCGCGCCGATTTCTTCAAGGATTAACGCCGCCATAATCGCGTTTTCAATTAACTACGCGTGTTATTTCAGTGAAATATTCCGAGGCGGCATTGAAAGTATTTCCGCAAGCCAATACGAAGCAGGACAAGTTTTGGGAATGACAAAAGCGCAGATTTTTTTTCGAGTCGTACTGCTTCAGGTTATTAAGCGGATAACGGCCCCGATGTCAAACGAAGTTATTACGCTAGTGAAGGACACCGCCCTTGCGCGGGTAATTATGGTAGTGGAAATAATCAGGGTAGCTGAAACATTTGCCTCGACCAGGGCAATTATTTGGCCGCTGTTTTATACCGGCGCTTTTTATTTGTTGTTTGTCGGCATCCTTACGCTTCTGTTTGGATACATCGAACAAAAATTAAGTTATTTTAAGGCGTAAAAAATGGCTATTCTTGAAGCGTATAATATCGCCAAACGTTTTGGCTCATCTGAAGTTTTGAATAACATCAGTTTTTCACTTGATGAAGGCGAAGTTCTTGCCATTATCGGATCTTCAGGCAGCGGAAAAACAACGCTCTTGCGCTGTTTGAATTTTTTGGAAAAGCCCGATTTTGGCAGCGTCATAGTTCGAGGGGAAACGCTGATAGACTGCAAAGGCCATTCCCATTGGGACGAGTCCGATATAAGGCAAAAACGCCGTCATTTCGGGCTTGTGTTTCAGGCGTTCAATTTATTTCCCCAATACACCGCGTTTGAAAACATAACGCTTGCCCGTGAGTTGGAAGCAAAAAAAAGAGCGGATTACAAAAAAAACAGAAAAAACATAATCGAAGAAATACGCAAGGAAGGCGAGGTTCTTCTTGAACAAATGGGTTTGTCCGCAAAACGCGATTTATATCCCCACCAATTATCAGGCGGCCAACAGCAGAGAGTCGCCATCGCCAGGGCATTGGCTTTAAAACCGGATATTTTATGTTTTGACGAGCCAACATCCGCCCTTGATCCCGAATTAACAGGAGAAGTGTTAAAAGTAATCCGCGCTCTGGCGGAGAAAAATACAACGATGATAATTGTTACCCACGAAATGCAATTCGCGCGTCAGGTTGCCGACACTGTTCTCTTTATGGACGAAGGCGTTATTGTCGAGTATGGACGGCCTGAACTTCTTGATAATCCTTCCAGTGAGAGATTAAAACGGTTTCTCGAAATGGGCAGTTATTAACGGACGCTTTATAGGACAGAAGAAAATCAGGTATGATATTTTCTTGCGCGAGGTCTTTGGAAATATTATGAACTCAAAAACTTTTCAATCTCCGAAGCCGTAGAAAACTCCAACACTTTCTTTGCCATCTCTTCAGTCTGCGCCACCGTAACTGAGGCAATCGCCCTTTTTACCGCCGCGACAGACGCGGCTCCCATGCTGAATTTACGCAAGCCTATTCCAATAAGTATCGGTATGGCAACCGGATCGCTTCCCAACTCCCCGCAAATTGAGATTGGCTTTTTGGCGTTGTTAAAAGCCGAAACGACCTCTTTTATCAATCCGAAAACGGCAGGGTGGTAACACTGGTAATAAGGCTCCATTTCAGCGTTCATTCTGTCAGCGGCGCATAAATACTGGCAAAGATCGTTTGACCCTATGCTCGCGAAATCAACTTCCTTTGCCGCCAAACCGGCAATTATGGCGATACTTGGAATCTCTATCATTATGCCGATTTTAACTTCGCCAAATTGGACGTTTTCTTTTTTTAAAGCGCCTTTTACTTCGGCAATTATTTCTTTTGCTTTTCTTATATCGTCAAGAGAGCCGACCATCGGAAGCATAAGCCAAAGATTGCCATAAATTGACGCTCGAAGAGCCGCTCTTAACTGGGTTTTAAAAATTTCAAGATTACTGAAACATAACCTTATGCCCCGTTTTCCCAAAAAAGGGTTATCTTCGTGTTTCTGTTCTATGCACGATACTTGTTTGTCCCCGCCAATATCCATAACACGTAAAATAACCGGTCTTTTGCCGAAACATTCCAAAACTTTACGGTAAGATGCAAATTGTTCTTCTTCCAATGGCGGAGTATTACGCCCCATATAAAGAAATTCCGTCCTGAATAAACCTACGCCATCCGTGTAACTTTGCGCTCCAAGTTCGTCATCATTGGCATTTGAAATATTTAGACCAATGTCAATTTTTACCCCACAGGAAGTGACCGCTTCCCTCTTCTTGAATGTTTCGGCGTCTTTTCTGTCGCGGTTAAAAACTCCGCTTTTCTCCTGATACTCTTTTACAACGTCTTCTTCAGGATCAATAATTACCGTTCCTTGCACAGCGTCAACTGCGGCGCGTTGTCCCTGTTTTACATAACTTAGTAACCCTTCAATGCCTAAAATGGCGGGTATACCGTAACTCTTGGCGATAATTGCGGCGTGAGACGTTACACCGCCCGTTTCGGTCAGAATCGCCAAAATTTTACCGCTGTTTAAACCGGCGGTGCTGGAAGGTTTAAGTTCGCGCACGGCAATGACGCAGGGTTCTTTTAAAGAGGAAAGAGAGCTTGATTTTTGCCCGTACCATAAACGCAGAAGCATTGCGCGAATATCGTCAAAATCCGCAGATCGCTCTGCGATAAGCGGATCTGGAGTTTTTCGCAAAACGCCTAGAACGGTTTCATAGACCTGATAAATAGCCCAGTCTCCCGCCCAATGTTCGTTAAGTATCCTTGCCGGAATCTCTTCGTTAATGATAAGGTCTTCCACTATCTCTTTGTGCGCGGTAAAAATTTCCGCCTTTACCGGATCAACGCTTGCAACGGAAAGCCTGATCTTTTCAATCTCGTCAAGGGCTTCTTTTTTAATGGAATAATAACGGGCAAGGTGCGCTTGTTCCTGTCCTGAAGGAACAAAGCTTTCGCAAGGAATGTCAAATTTTTCGTCGTAGATATAAATATGCCCCACGGCAATTCCGGGGGCAATTCCTTTTCCTTTTAAAATCATGTGGATAATAAAAAGGCTGCTGTTGTTTTACAATCAGCAGCCCTTTGGTTTCTACCAGCCGTCAACCATATCGTCCGGGTCGCGGTGATTCTCGGTAAAGAGATCGGTAACCGCTCGGAGATCGTCAAAATAAATATAGTAGCTGCCCCTTGCTTCCATCGGGTCGCAATTAACTCTGAAGCCGGTTATTTTTATGCCGTAGTTGGCGTGATAATGGTAGCTTCTTTGAATTACGCCGGGTTGCCCTTCGTTTTCCGGAGCCGGGGGAATAGTAACCGTCAGCTTTTGCCATCCAATGAAATTGAGTTTTCCAAAGCTAAACTCATAATCTCTGCCAAAGAAATCCTGAATTAACAAAAACAATTCATGATTAAAGTTACGTCCCGAAACCCACACGGAAACGGTTTTTGTAATTCCTTCTATTGGAATTGGACGAGCGGGATAAATATAAAATTGGCTGTATCCCCTGCGCAGAAAATCTATTCTGGTGCCAAGTACGTATTGATCCGGAATATCCATCTTTTCTTCATCGGGAATTTTTTGTTTTCCGGCGGGAGAGCCTATAAACAACCTGCTTGTCGGGAAACCGTCGTCATGCGATATTTTAGATCTCCAGAAACCGTCATGCTCAAACCTGTCAACGGACACTTCTTTTATTAGTTGTTGCCCGGCTTCAATCCCAATCTTATCCGGCTCAGCCGCGCCAACTTCCTGTTTTTGCTGGGCAAAGGCAAAGCCGCCGATACATAAAATTAATGTAATAATTAAAAATTTCCTCATTTTAATACTCCTTATTTTTCAGACCATAGCTTTTGAACATTTTGCGGATCAGCCAAATCGCTGCCGTCAAACAGAGCTTCATTTATATCCGTCAGAATTTTTAGCTGTTTAAAATAAATATAAAAATTGTCAACTCTTTCAACCGGCTGTGTCCACAACCTGAACTTTACAAAGTGCAAACTTGGATAAGTGGGTTCGTCCTTAATTTGAGGTTTATCCGAAATATCTTTTCCAAGCTCTTTAGCCCTTTTTATAGGTTCTGATTCCGTCCATACGGTTTGATTAAGGTTAGTGGGAATATTTACGCTCATGTTTTTCCAACCGAGGAAATAAACGCTTCCAAAGTTGAGAATATGAACTACGCCTTTAAAATCCCTGAAATAAACTTCAATGTAATACCTCATGTTGGATCCCCATACCCACATATCCATTCTTTTCATTCTGCCGGGAATGGGTATTCCGATCGGCTTTTCATCAGGATCATCCGCTAAAACCGGGTAAATATCTATCCAGTTATAGCCTCTTCGATCAAAACGGCCGTTTATTCCAAAACTTTTTGGAGAGCCTTCAGCTTTTCCTGCCCTGAAAGCCTGGCTTGGATACGCGTCAACATAGGTGAGTAACGGATAAGTGGCATTGTCGGTTTTGGTGATAAACCGGCTGGCATCCGTTTTCCATTTATATATTGAGTCACCATTCCCGTTAAAAGTCTCCAAAACCCAATTGTTTAGGTTCTCGGCTCTGTACTGACCATGTACTGATAAAACCGTTATACATGCCCAGATAATCAGGCAGATAAATTTCAAGCTTCTTTGTTTCATCATTAAGCTCCTTTAATAATCTATACTAAATTATATTAGTTTGAACTGTCTTTGTCAAATCTTTAACCACTTGTTTTTGTATTTTACCTAGATTTTTTTATTTTTGCAATGCCGTTCCCGTCAAATTTTTTCTTATTTAGTACCATAAATTCGGACTTAATAAGCCCGTTTTTCTCCCCTGCGCCGACCATCCTGACGGCCTGCCTAGCCTGCGCCCATGGTGAATCGTTAATAACCATGACTACGTCGGACGGCAGTAAAAAAGGGTCAATCCATGTAAAGAAAATAATCGGAACGTCGGCTTTCTTATCCATATACTCAAAACCCAAACCGGCAAGAATAACACAGGAAATATCGGGTGTTTCCGAATATTGTGAAAAAGAGTTAAAAAATTGAGTTTCAATAAGAATTCCCCTATCATATAGCCCTTTTAGAAAAATATCTTTCATCTGGGTCAGATTCTTTTCAAGAAAAACTACGATTTTATCATTTTTTTCCACTTCGGCGGCAGAATCACTATTTTTTGGCTCGTCTTTCGGCTTTAGAGCGCTAATGGCAAGTCCTAAATTGTAAAAATCGTCACTTATATCAGTTTTATAAATATAATATTCAGATTTATCCGCTCCAAGCGTCTTTTCAGCGGAGTTTTCACTCTCAGGATACCTTCCCTCCAACACAACAACAGGAATATCGGGGTTTTGCCCCCTGTAAATCTGCGCCGACTTTACAAATCTAAGGGGAAAAAGTACGCAATACGGCTTAGCAGAGATTCCTGCAACGGCAAATGAAACAATATCGTCACTTGCGTCATTAGTGACCTCGACGGTTCTTACAGGCCGGAACAGGAAAAATGACGAATGTAAGGCTTCGTTTTTAATCCTTTTCTTTCCATATAACTCGATAAAGGACTGTTCCGTCACGATTAATACAGGGGGACGGGTATAAAAGATGGCCAGTACGATAGCCACCGCTAAAGCAAGGCTTGCAATAATTATTAATGTTTTGGGTATCCGTCTCATGTTCATATAATACCACAATTATTAAAATTTTAAACACACTTGCCATATAAGAAAAAAGTCTATATACTGACAGATTAAGGAGCGAAAAACAATGATTAGTTATAAAGAATTGGGTCTTGTAAATACAAAAGACCTTTTTAAGAAAGCGGTTTCTGGCGGATATGCCCTTCCGGCGTATAATTTTAACAATATGGAACAAATGCAGGCTATTATCCAGGCGTGCGTGGAAACCAAATCACCTGTAATTTTACAGGTATCTGCTGGGGCGCGGAAATACGCCAATCAGAACATCCTGAAAAATATGGCGCGGGGAGCCGTGGAATACGCCCATGAGTTGGGATACGATATTCCCATAGTTCTTCATCTTGACCACGGCGACAGTTTTGAAATTTGCAAGGACTGTATCGAGACCGGCTTTTCATCGGTAATGATTGACGGTTCCCACTTGCCTTACGATGAAAACGTGGCGGTTACCAAAAAAGTTTGCGAATACGCGCATTCACAAAAAGATTATGTTACGGTGGAAGGTGAGCTTGGGGTTCTCGCCGGAGTGGAAGACAATGTTTCAGCCGAAAAAAGCCATTATACCCAGCCTTCAGAAGTGATAGATTTTGTCGGCAAAACAAAAGTCGATTCATTGGCAATTTCCATCGGCACAAGCCATGGAAGGGCAAAATTTAAACCGGAGCAATGCACAAGGGACGCGAACGGCATCCTTATTCCTCCCCCTTTGCGCTTTGATATCCTTGAAGAAATTGAAAAACAGATACCGGGCTTCCCTATCGTTTTACATGGCTCTTCATCAGTCCCCATTGAATATGTGCATATAATAGAAAAGTACGGCGGAAAATTAACGGACTCCGTAGGCATCCCCGAAGAACAGCTCCGTAAAGCCGCGAAAAGCGCAGTTTGCAAAATCAATATTGATTCAGACGGACGGCTTGCAATGACGGCTATGATCCGCAAGGTTTTTATTGAAAAGCCCGATGAGTTCGATCCCCGCAAGTACTTGGGCCCCGCGCGTGACGAACTTAAAAAACTCTATGCCCACAAGAACCAGAATGTTCTTGGCTCGGCGGGACAGGCGTGAAGTATAATACATCAACGATACCTATGCTGCTAACCAGGGATTGCAGGTTAGCGGCAAAGATATCAAACGGTTTATTCAGAATCGGCAAAACAAGATTTTTTTTAAATCGGAATTACAATCACAACCATTTTAAAAATCTGGCTCTCGTTTACTTTAAAGTGACGGGAGCCTGCAACCTGCGCTGTAAAATGTGCGGACAATACGGCGACAAGGGAGTAATGAACGACTGCGCTGCTGAAGAAAATAAAAAAATTCTTCCGCTTGAAACATGGAAAAAATTTATTGATGAAGTCGCGCCCTGTAAACCTGTTTCCTATATCTGGGGCGGAGAGCCGTTCCTCTACCCTGATCTTCTTCCCCTCGCGAAATACATGGTCGAAAAGGGAATGTATGTAAGCGTCAACACCAACGGCACTTTAATGGAACGGCACGCGGAGCAAATTGTCCGAGACGGATGGAGCACTATTTTTGTTTCGCTGGACGCTTTCCGAGACGTGAACGACGAATTGCGCGGCAAAGGCACTTATGACAAGGTAGTAGCGGGTTTAAAAGCCATCAACAATGAAAAGAAAAAGCAAAAAAAGAGATATCCGCTTTTAAGCATTGTAACGGTCGTTACAAATAAAAATTACATGGACCTTGCCAACCTTTCCGAAGCGAGCAAAGAATACGACATAGATCTGCACATCTATAATTTAGGCACTTATACAAATGACAATATTGTAGCCACACAGAAACGCTTTATGAAGGAAAAACTTGACACTGACATTGACTGCCTTGAAGCGTACAACACGGGTTACAACATGGGAATAGACGGGCAAAAATTGCACAAGATTTTACACGACATTCAAGAAAAGAATTTCGGGCATGTTATACTTACAGTTCCCACTTTAAACCCTGAAAAAACGCACACATACTACGCGGAACTTGAAACGCCCGTGCGCAATCACTGCGTCGTCCCCTGGTGCCAATTAAACGTAAACTACAACGGAGACGTGCATTTCTGCGCCGATTATCCCGACTACATTTTAGGCAACATAAAAAATCAGTCAATAAAAGAGATATACAACGGGGATCGCGCAAATTTATTCAGAAAAACACTAAATGAATGTGAAGGCGGAATGTTCCCAGGATGCCTTCGCTGTTATCAAAATATGCTTTTTGGTAAAAAAATTAAAGGATTCTAATACTCTGTAACAACTAAATATTTACAAAAAAACCTCACGCAAAGGCGCGGAGAAAATTTGGGAATAATGTTTTGTAAAGTTTTATATGTTACTGACTACTGGACACTAATTACTAACAACTATACACTAGTTTTATAATGGAACAAATAAAATGGGTCTGGAACTACATGAAGGGAAAGAGGGCTTTCTTTTTAGGGGGGCTTTTTCTTACTGTTGTTACGTCTAGCATTCGCGTTATTAACGCCATGCTTGGAAGGCAAATAATCGATGAAGTTATCGTAGGCGGCAATACAAGCCCGTTAATAAAGATCCTTGTAATAATGATGATAGTCCAACTGTCACGCCTCTTGCTTAACTATCTTCAAATAATATGTATGGAAATCGCCAGTACCGACGTAATGACCCGACTTCGCCGCGACATGTACCAGACCGTCCAATGGCAGGATTTTAAATTTTTAAACCGCTTCCCCACAGGCAATTTAATGACGAGGATGACGCAGGACTTAGACCGCCTGCGGCATACAGTAGCGTGGGTTTCCTACCAGTTTATCGGAGCCATAGCCCTTTTTGCCGCGACATTTATTTTTTACCTTTACATGAACTGGAAGCTTGCCCTTTGCATTGTTGGGATTACGCCTTTTATTCTATATATAAGCCGCCGGTTCGTAAAAAAAATCAGGCCTCGTTTTTTATTACTGCGGCAGAAACTTACAGACCTTGGAACTTTCGTTACGGAAAACATTGACGGCAACCGCGTGGTAAAGGCGTTTGCGCGGGAAGAATACGAAAAAGAAAAAGTTGAAAAACAAAACGCCGAGTTTCGTGACATAAGCTGCGAGAACGCCCTTATAACAGCGAAGTATCAGCCGTTTCTTGATACCGCAAGCCAACTCCTTACGGTTATAATGCTTGTCGCGGGCGGTTACTTCCTAATCAAAGGTTGGCTTACGCCAGGCGAATACATGGCGTTCTCTTCTCTTACATGGGCGCTGGCAATGCCGATGCAGATGTTAGGCCCCCTCCTTGCAGACCTTGAACGCTGGACTTCCGCAGGGCAGATGATCCGCGAAGTCGTAGAAGCGCCCAAGGGAATAAGCGATATGTCCGGCGCGATTAAGCTAACGCAACGCCCAAAAGGAAAAATTGAATTCAGGGACGTAAAACTTACCATTGACGGAAATAAAATTCTTGAGGACATTAATTTTACGGCGGAAGCCGGTTCCACTATAGGAATACTCGGAAGCACGGGAGCTGGAAAAACTTCGCTTGTAAACCTGCTTGTGCGTTTTTATGAGCCAGATTACGGCGCGGTTCTTTTGGACGGCGTGGACGTAAGGCGTTATACGCTATCGTCTCTAAGACGGCAAATAGGGCTTGCCATGCAGGACGTGTTTTTGTTTTCCGATTCCGTAAAAGGCAATATTTCATACGGAAGGCCGGAACTTGACGATGAAACCATTAAAAAACGAGCGATACAGTCGGACGCTGACAATTTTATCAATGAGATGGCAGACGGCTATGACACATTGGTAGGAGAGCGCGGAGTCGGGATTTCAGGCGGACAGAGGCAAAGGATAGCGCTCGCGAGGGCGCTTGCCGTTGAGCCTGCGGTCCTTGTGTTAGACGACACAACTTCCGCCGTGGACAGCGAGACTGAGCAGTATATTCAGGAACATCTTGAAAAACTTGAGTTTCCTTGCACAAAGATAATCATCGCTCAGAGAATATCTTCGTTTAGAAAGGCGAATTTGATTCTTGTCATGGACAAGGGGCGGATCATCGAAAGGGGAACCAATGAGGAACTGCTTGCCAAGAAAGGATTTTATCATCATATTTGGTCGCTTCAGCATAATGCGGGTATTTCCGCTTTGGAGGGGACCAAATGAGTTTCTTCAGTAAAAAGCAAGAGCAAAAAACCTCCAAAGAAAAGAACCGCTATGACATGGACGAATACCTTGACGAAAAGGTAAGCCTGTTTAACGTAAAAAGGGTTCTAGGTTATCTCTTAAAAGCTAAAAGCCATTTAAGGCTGTCGCTTATTTTCAGCATCCTCGCCTCAATTTCAGGCCTTATAGGGCCGCTGTTTATTAAAACAGCACTTGACGAAGCCGTCCCAAACAAAGATTTACATCAACTGCTCCTTATGGGCGTATACCTTACAGCGTCCATCATCGTAAGCGTCGCGTTAAGCGCGGTACGCAACATTCTTGTGGCAAAGGCGGGCGCCGGCATTATTCACGACATAAGGCAGGACTTGTTCGCCCACCTTCAAAAATTGTCTTTCAGTTTCTTTGATTCCCGACCGCACGGAAAAATTTTCGTGCGCGTAGTCCCTTATGTAAACAGCGTATCGGACGCTCTTTCCAACGGAATCATCAACTTTGTAATAGAAGTGTTAAATATCTTCTTTATAATATTTTTTATGTATAAGGTAGACCCGCATCTTGCGACAGTTACAGTTATCGGGCTTCCACTGCTTGCCATTTTTATTTGGACAATAAAGCCCGCCCAGCGCAGGGCTTGGCAGGCCGTTTCAAACAAAGGCTCGAATATAAACGCCTATGTTCAAGAATCAATAGACGGGGTAAAAGTTACTCAAGCCTTTGACAGGCAGGATAAAAATCTTGAAATAATGAACGATCTAGCGGATCAGCGCAACTATGTGTGGATGAAGGCGATTTACATTTCCAACACGGTATGGTTTTCCACAGAATCCATAAGCCAGCTTGTCTGGTCGTTCGTGTACATAATGGGCGTTTACTGGATGAACCCGATGGCGAGTTTTGGAATGTTGCTTGTTATGGGAAACTACGCGTGGCGTTTCTGGCAGCCGATAATAAACCTCGCGAACATTTACAACACTTTTATTACAGCGATGTCGTACCTTGACAGAATTTTCGACACAATAGCGGAACCCGTAACAATTCAGGACATTCCCAACGCTGTTGAGTTTCCTTTTATGCGCGGACACGTCGAGTTTAGGAACGTAAGTTTCAGTTACGACGGGGAGCGCAAGGTGCTGAACAACGTGAACTTTAACGCGCATCCGGGTGAAAGCATAGCCATTGTAGGCCCTACGGGAGCCGGAAAAACCACAATCGTAAACCTGCTTTCACGCTTCTACAATATTGAGGAAGGAGAAGTTTTAATCGATGGCCAGGATATAATGAAGGTTACCCTACATTCGCTAAGAAGCCAGATGGGGATAATGCTTCAGGACAGTTTTTTGTTCACGGGAACGATAGCCGACAACATCCGTTACGGGAAACTGGACGCTTCGGACGAAGAAATCCGCGCCGCAGCAAGCTTAATAGGGGCAAACCACTTTATAGAAAAATTGCCTAACGGCTATGACACCCGCATCATTGAGCGCGGAAGCGGCATCTCCTCGGGCGAAAGGCAGCTTTTGGCGTTTACCCGCACTCTAATCTCCAATCCGCGAATACTTATTCTTGACGAAGCGACAAGCAGTATCGACACAGGGACTGAACAGCTTGTACAACAGGGAATCCAAACGCTGATGAAGGGACGCACCTCGTTTATCATCGCCCACAGGCTTTCCACGATACGCAACTGCACGCAGATAATGTTTGTAAGCGACGGGCAAATAGTGGAAACGGGCACGCACGAGGAACTGATGGCTAAGCGGGGGAGGTATTATGAGCTTTGTTTGGCTCAGTATCAGCAATAATATGAAAAATTTTATTATAGTCATAACATTGTTATTATTTTTTTCGTGTAAAACTATAACTACTGTTGAAGATGTTAAAAATAATATACCTTTGAAATATCCAGTCGTATTAGTGCATGGAATTTACGCGAATGACAGGGAAAAAGTAGAAAAATTCTGGGGCAGAATCCCTAAAACATTGGAAGATAATGGAATAAAAGTATTTTTTGGAAATACGGACGCGTGGGGCGATTATGAATCAAATGCGGAAATATTACATAACACTATTGAAAATATATTACGGGAAACAAACAGTGAAAAAGTAAATATAATCGCCCATTCAAAAGGAGGGCTTGATTCCCGTTATTGCATTTGGAAGTACAATTATGGGGACAAAGTGGCAAGTTTGACTACGGTATCAACGCCCCATCACGGCGCGGAGTTAGCTGATCTGATATTTGATCAAAAAATTATCCACACCAAGATGATAAAAGAGGCCCTTAAAATTTACGGCGAATTATATGGGGATACAAATCCTGATTTATACAGCGTAAATTATCAATTAACAACCGACTATATGAAAAAATTTAACGAAGAAGTAATTATTGATAAAAGGGTATATTATCAAAGTATTTATTCCGTAATGGAAAGTCCTCATGATGATGTAATGTTTTATTACAGCAACCGCTATATAAAAAAAATAAACGGAGACAATGACGGAGTAGTAAGCGAACATTCGGCAAAATGGAGTGATAATATTACAAAAATAGCAGGGGGAATCTCCCATACGGACATCATTGACCAAAACAAGAAAAAAGGAATTAACATTCCTGCTATTTATATAAAAATTGTAAATGACTTATGCGAAAAAGGATTTTAAATTAGCAATGAGAAATTAACAATGAGCAATGTTGTTGTTCGTTCTCGATGCGTGGGCTTCACGATAAGATAGCGGACAAAACCACTGATCCCCCTCTTTGTGATCTTTGTACCTTTGTGATCTTAGTGTGAACCTCTTATTATTTTATTTTGGCAAAATCGTATAACTGAACTTTGCTGTCGCGGAGGGGCTCATCACCGTCTTGTTATCGCTTTCCACTGTCAGACCGCGGGCTATGTTATCCGCGCTTAGTGTTCCTGATTGTTGAACTGATGTAAAAGGACGGTCGTAAGCGGCAACAAGAATTATTTCTTCACCGAAGGGAGCTCCCATCTTGTAACGGGTATTGTCTGGAATTCTGCGCGTCTGTCCGGCGCGGATAAAGTTGTTATCGCTTACAGATACGGGGTAAATAACCTGAGTGGCTCCGTTCACGTCAATATGAATGATGCGGAAATAACAGTCACGTGCCGAATAAACGCGCATGGTCATATAGTCGCCGTCACGGTAAATGCCGTCAAGCACGTCGGGAGTTGCGGTAAATGCCCATTTGTTGTTTTTGCCCGCGTAGGGGTCTACCGCTTTTTGCTTCGCTTCATATTCGGCTTTGCTGATTATCGCCGTATCTTTTTCAGGAAGCAGAGAAAGTTTGCGCCTTTCCATTTCCGAAGACGGAATAAAGAATTTTGCCGATGACAGCACCGCTTTGTTCCCGCTTGTGGAAATTAACTGCAATAAAACTTCCGCGCCGCTATCCAACGGCGAATAACTTCCGGTTACTACCGCTTGAACGCTGGTGTTTGCAACAGGCGTTTCCACAGTAAGCCCCCGGCTTGAAACGGCAAAATCGGCGCTTTCGCTGTCGGTAGCAATTTGAAACTTGTCCCGTTGTTTTTGCGCCCCGGAAATAATTCCGTTTTTTAACCACGCCGAAAGATTTGTAACGGTTTGCGTGTTGGCGTAACTTATCCTTCCTATGGCAATAACAGTTTTTTGACTAACCGATTTCGCCATAATGGAGACTGCTCTCTCCACTTCCTCATCGATAGAAACATTGATAAGCGAGGCAAGACGGCTGTCCTGTCTTACGACATAGGCTCTTTGGCTTGAAGACGCTTTTTCAACATCGGTGGCGTAGACCGTTATGCGATACTCAGCCGATGAAGCGTCTTTTCCAAGAGCGATTATTTGCCCGTAGACAAGAAATTCCGCGCCGTATTGTTTGCTCATGGAAACAATCGCGTTGTCATCAACATTGCCTGATTCATATTGAATCTTAATTTCGGCTTCGATACGATCAAGGTTTTTCCTGTCAACCATAACAAAATTTTTGGAATCTTCAAAACGTTTCCATAACTCTTCAAAAACATAGTCAGACAGGCGGCCTGTGGGCGCGTCAAATGGGATAAGCGCGATTTTTGCCTTTGCGGGAATTTTCTGGATAAAGTACGATGCCGTTTCGGTAATTGCAGCGTCCAAGGTGAGGCTGTCCGAAGAAGGGGCAGAGTCTGTTTTTTGCGTGACACAGGCGGTGAACCAAAGGGGCGAGACTGCCAGAATAAGCAGACATAAAACGCTGATGCGGAGGATTGGATTTTTGTTCATAGTAAAACTCCTTAATATTAACCTCTATTCTACTATTTTATGAGCCCCGGGCGCAATACTCGGGCTAAAGACCTCGCACATTTATTCGTCTCACAGGCGTTTATTGTGCGCCACGCTGTGTTAATTTTTTCATCCACACCGCTTAACGCGGTGCATTTATCAGCGCCATTGGGAAGTCATAAAACCCCAACGAATACGCTTTAGGGTTCTGCGCCCCGCCCGTAATGCGCGGCACGTCAAGTGACACAAAACCGGAAAGGCTTAACACTGTAACATTGTTTTGCGCTAATGCCTGTGTCGCGCCTTTAAGCCCCTGCATGATGCTGTAGGTGAACACACCGTGCCCAAATTCTTTACGTTCTTGCGATAACTCATTCCCCCGGCTTGAGGTGAACACAAAAGCGTTGGTGTCCATGAGCGAGCGCACCAAACGGTCATTATCCACGCCGCCGGACTGACAAGCGTCAATAAACACCAAAAGGTTTCCCGCCCTGTCCAATACCGACACAATTTCGCTATCAGAAATGGCGCTCGCCTCGTTTACTGTTTTATCCACTTTCAGTTTAACGTCATTGGGCAGAAAAAGAAATTTTCCCGCATTATCGCTAACCCCATGTCCAGCTAAAAAGAGCAATACCACATCACGCTCCCCCGCGCCGTCAAGGAACTTTAAGTTTTGTTTGATATTTGCGGCAGTGGGAGCGACAGTTTCGCCGTCCGCAATGAGCAAACTGTTCACTTTGGCATAACGCTTGCCTTCTTGCGCTTTAAGGGATTCAATCACACCCTTAGCGTCCGCCACGCAGTAATTAAGGTTACGGATATTAGAGTCATTATATTTATTCACGCCGACAGCGAGTATCCACAAATTGGGCAATACGGGTTTCTGCTCCGCTGGGGCGTTGTAAATAATATCAATATAACTGCGGCTGTCGGAAAAACCGTTAAACGCCACAATCTCGATACGGTTATTACCCGGGTCTAGGTTCAAAGGCAATGACAAGTTCACTGTCTTTTGATTTCCCGTAACGGTGAGGCTTGCCTTTTGCGCTTGCAAGCCGTTCCCCTTAACGGCGGAAAGCTCATCCCTGCTGATAAGCCTGCCATTAACAATAATTTTAATATTCTTTATTGATTGGTTTTTGTCGGTAATTGTTACAGAAAGATTAGCCGTTGCGGTATTCGTTGCGCTTAAATTCGCGGGAGACTGTATTGTAACAGTTGGCGGCATAAAGTTGGCAGCTTGCTTTATGGTAATATTCGCTTTTGAAACGGGATCGGGTTTGCCTTGTAAACGCGCCTGTACCACATCGGGGTTGTAGAAGATGGAGCGGTAGCTGTCGATGCCAGAGACGGTGTTATTGACCCGCACGTTAATGTATCTATCACCGCGAGGGGAAGCTTGATAGTAGCCGTCAGGTGTGATTGAAAGCCATTCGCCGCTATTGGATGTCGCAGCGGTTTCGGTTTCAACGGTAAGGCCACGGCTGGCGGAGGCAAGTTGAGTGTCACTTCCAGTGAAGGAAATGAACTGGGCGATTTCTTTGCCGGAGGTTACGTCCCAGATACGGGTGGTAGTATCACTTGAACTGGAAAGTATCCGTGTGCCGTCAGGGCTAAACGATACAGACCAAACCTGAGATGTATGCCCCGAAAAGGTTCTTATTTCCTGGCCGCTTGCTACATTCCACAGATTGATTGAACCATCACTGGAACCAGAAAGCACCTGTTTCCCGTCAGGGCTGAACGCTACGGAATAATAAATATCATAATCATCACCGTAAGAAGACTCTGAAAAGGTTCTGATTACCCGTCCACTTGCCACATCCCACAATTTGATTGTACCATCCTCAGAACCGGAAATAATTTGCTTTCCGTCCGAACTGAACGCTACAGATAAAACACTATCAGAATGCCCCGAAAAGGTTCTTATTTCCTTGCCGCTTGCAACATCCCAAAGTTTTATCTGGTAATTGTTATCACTGGAATAATCAAATAGTTTAGAACCGTAACCTGAAAGCACCTGTTTTCCGTTAGGGCTGAACGCTACAGATAAAACACTACTAGTATGCCCCGAAAAGGTTCTTATTTCCTTGCCACTTGCAGCATCCCACAGTTTTATCTTGTTAACACTGGAAGAATAAAAATCTTTAGTACCGGAAACTGAAAGCACCTGTTTTCCGTTAGGGCTGAACGCTACAGATAAAACACTATCAATATGCCCCGTAAAGGTTTTTATTTCTTTGCCGCTTGCAACATCCCACTGTTTTACCGTCCCATCATTGGAACCTGAAAGCACCTGTTTTCCGTTAGGGCTGAAAGCTATGGAATTAATCTCCATTGTATGTCCCGAAAAGGTTCTGATTTCGCGTCCACTTGTAATATCCCATAACTTGATTGTTTTATCATAGGAACCTGTAAGAATTTTCTTCCCATCGGGACTGAATGTTGCGGATAAAACATTGCTTGTAAGCCCTGAAAAAATTCTGATTTCTCTCCCGCTTGCAACATCCCACAACTTGATTTTACCATCACTGGAACCTGTAAGAATCTTCTTCCCATCGGAACTGAACGCTACGGAATTAAAAAAATCATTATGCCCCAAAAAAGTTTTGATTTCTTTGCCGCTTGCAACATCCCATAGTTTTACCGTGTAATCATCTGAACCGGAAAGCGCCTGTTTTCCATCGGGGCTGAACGCTACGGAATTAACATGATCAGTATGTCCCGATAAGGTTCTGATCTCACGCCCGCTTGCAACATCCCACAGTTTTATAGTTTTATCACTGGAACCTGAAAGTACTTGCTTCCCGTCCGGGCTGAATGTTGCGGAATTAATAGTCCAATTATGTCCCTTAAAAGTTCTGATTTCCAAACCGCTTACCGCATCCCATAACATGATTGTTTCATCCTCTAAACATGAAAGAATCTGTTTCCCATTTGGACTGTACGCTACTGTTGTGACTGATAGACGATGCTTTGACTCAAAAAATGTTCTGATTTCCACGCCGCTCTCAGTATCCCACAATTTGATTGTACCATCCTCAGAACCGGAAATAATTTGCTTTCCGTCCGGACTGAACGCTACGGAATAAACAAAACCCTCATGCCCTAAAAAAGTGTTGATTTCCCGACCGCTTGCCGCATCCCACAGCCTGATTGAACCATCCGCAGAGCTGGAAAGCACTTGCTTCCCGTCCATGCTGAACATTGCGGATAAAACATTACCTGTATGCCCAGAAAAGGTTTTGATTTCCCGACCGTTTGCCACATCCCACAGTTTGATTGTATAATCATCGGAACACGAAAGAATCTGTTTTTCGTCAGGGCTGAACGCCGCCGATCTAACATGGGTATGCCCCAACTGCGGAAACACAGCTATATCGGCTTTAATCTGCGTTGTGTTCTCCACCGCAAGACCCCGTTCTTCGTTGGAATCTTTGGCGTAGGCAAATGTTGTTAACATAATAAAACATATACATGAAAATAATTGCAATGCTTTCATTTTTTATTCCTTATCTATTCGTTACTGTTTCGTCCATATATCACTGTGGCCACCACTTCGTCTCGTATACGTCCCGATGCCTCCTGTAAGATACTTTGCGCGCAAGTCACCGGGGAATGGAACATTCGTACCAAAACTGTCCGAATTTATTTTTCCTTGAAATGTTACACTTGTAAGATTTTTACAATCACCAAAAGCCCAATCCTCAATACTGATAACACTATTGGGAATGGTTATGCTGGTAATTCTGGTACTGAGAAAAGCTTCATCCCTAATTTTTGTAACTCGGTTTGGTATGGTTACACCGATAAGGTTGGTACAATTGGCAAAAACACCCTCTTCAATGATGGTAACGCTGTCCGATATGATTACGCTAGTAAGACTGGTACATCTTTCAAAAGCATAATCCCCAATACTAGTAACATTATTGGGGATGGTTACGCTGGTAAGGCTGGCGCAGTAGGCAAAAGCGTAATCCCCAATGCTGGTTACGCTGTTAGGTATTGTTACGCTGGCAAGATTGGTACATTCGGAAAAAGCGCCCTCCCCAATGCTAGTAACGCTGTTGGGTATGGTTACGCTGGTAAGGTTAGCGCATTGGGAAAAAGCGGAATCTCCAATGCTAGTAACGCTGTTGGGTATGGTTACGCTGGTAAGGTTAGCGCCCAATGCAAAAGCGTCATCCCCAATTTTGGTAACCGGCACATTTTGTATGCTCGGTGGAATCCGCACATGTGTTTTTGAACCTTTGTATGCGGCAATGGTTATCCCGTTTCCTTCACGCTTTACCTCAAAATCACTTCCAGGGTCATACTGCTGTGCGTAAACCGGAATTATCGCCGTTACTATTAGAGCGATCCATAAAACCATTTTCTTGTTTTTCATTTAATGTCTCCTTTTTCGTTTGTTTTCATACAATACTCCTTGATATTCTATTAATTTCAAAACGCCACAATCTGCGGCTTCTTAAACTTGGAATTTTTTGGTATTGACCAATCCCAATATTCATTCAAGCCATACAGCCACTTTTTGATTGAAGCGTCAGCAGGGCTTTTTTTCAAAATATCGTCCAGTTCCCAAAGTATTTTGTTAATATTGTGGGGTTTACAAAATACCGGGCAGGAAATTAATTTGCTGTTATCAATTCGCGTAATAACCTCCTTGTATTTACTTTCTTGTTTTATATTTTCATATTCATGATGAATTAAATCGCCGGTATTGTATCCGAGGAAAAACGCAGTTTCACAACAAACATAGGTGCTGCCGTCACAGGTGACTTCAAGAAAGAAATTGCTTCCAAAACACTTTTCATACGATTTTTTTTCATTGATGGCGGAAAATCTATGGTTAAATTTTGTAACCTGAGCGTTTGTTTCTTTAATTGCAGGGACTGCTTCATTATTGATCTTGTTAAGCGCGACATTAAAAAATTCCTGCGTATACTGCGAATGGCTAAAGTAGTCAATCGTAGGCGTAAAACGGACAAAATCAAGATTTAAGCCACGTTCTTTGTATAGACCGTTTATCCATTCCGCGAAAAGGACTACGTCATCAAGCGTGTCCGGGTCAATTAAATAACTTAATCCGATTCTTGTCGGTATATTTTTTTTGTTTTTTTCAGTCAGCAAATTGATTATATTTGGTTTTATTATTTCCTCAATATAATCTGTTTTTTTATTAAAGGGTTTGTGATGTTTATCATAGGTGCCTTTGGTCGCTGAATTTACGCTGATTCGGATAAATTCAGGCTCGTAATCCAGTAAAGAAACAATATTCTTTTCTTTGGAAGAAGGGTCCAATGCGTTGGCGTTTGTGTAGATTCCGTATTTTATGTTCCATTTTTCTTTTTTCTTTAATTCACAGGCGTTTTCAAAAATTTTGAGCGTCGCCTTATAATTCATTAAAGGGTCGCCGCCACCGGTAATTACCATGTATTTTACTCCGGCATTTTTGATCTTCCGCACTAAATTCTCGACAAAATCTGGGGGCATGTGCCATCTTTCATCATCAAAATTGTTGTCGCACCATGTGCCTGTGGCAATTTTATGGGTTTTATACGCGCATTGACGGCATCTATTGAAGCAATTTACCGTTGGAAAAATTTCACACGTTATCGGTTGAATTTCGTCATACTTCCTGAGCATTATTTTATCAATTCTGTCTTTTTCATGGGCAAATTCCGGGACATAGGGCAACTCCTCAAAGTCTTGCGGTTTTATTAATTTATATTCTGCGTACAATGAAAGTGTTTTAGCCAGATGGTGTTTTTTCAAATTTTCAATGTCCGTCAAAACATTAAACGTTTCAATATTATCGTAATCGATATTATTGTCCGTAATATAGCCATGAATAGCGTTTGCTATATCGGCCAGATTTTCTTCGTAATTATTGTTTAACGCTAAAAAAACAAGGTAATGCAACGGATTGTTCGGATTGGGAATTATCAATAATTCGTTTCCATTATAGTTCTTGTACAGCATAATCAATCTCCTTTCATTTTGTAACGTCCGCCGGAATCGCTTTTTTCAACGCTTCTTTATACAGTTCGACATACTCTCTCGCCGATTTTTCCCAAGAAAAATCCTGCTTCATTCCCCGCAAACGCATTTCTTTTATATGGTCTCTGCGGTTGTACCATGTCAGGACAGCACGGGCAACGGTTTTGTAAATTTCTATTGGGGTAAGCTGTTCAAACATAAAGCCTGTGCCGCCGCCTTTTTGATCATAGTTTTCTACAGTATCCGCCAATCCGCCGGTCTTGCGTACAATGGGGATGGTTCCATAAATCAAAGAATACATCTGATTAAGACCGCATGGCTCATAACGGCTTGGCATCAGGAAAAAATCGCTGCCAGCCTCAATAAGGTGGGCAAGTTCATTATCGTATCCGATTCTGGCCCTGAAATTGTGCGCTTCCGAAGCTAACATTTGGATATGTTTTTTAATTTCGGATTCGGAATCCTTACCATCACCGAGGAGAACCATCTGGATTCCCATATTGCGGCAAAACGGCCATGCACAACCATAATCAGGGTTAAAGAGTTCTGAAAGCCCCTTCTGATGAGCGTCAAGCCGCCCAACCATACCGATAATCGGTATTTCCGAATTAATAGGAAGACCGAAATACTTTTGAAGGGTCTCTTTTGCCTTCGCCTTTCCGTCCATGTTATTGACGGAATATGAATATGCCGCGGGCAGGAACGGATCTTGCTTCGGATTCCATTCGCCGGTATCAATGCCGTTAAGTATACCGGTATATTTTTCTGTAAGGTCACAGAGTACGCTGTCAAGATCGCAACCGTAATAGTCTTCGCCATTTGTTTTCTTCTTTTGAGTTTCTTCCGCATATTTGCGTGAAACCGTATTAAGTTTATCCGCTCCGTACAAACCAGCCTTCAGAATATTTAATTTGCCCCCGAATTCAAATTCCTGCTCGGAAAATTTATCCTTCATATCGAGCGTTATATAGTCATAAAAAGTTTTTTCACACATTCCCTGAAACGCCAGATTATGAATTGTCAAAATTGAAGCGGTTTTTTCAAACTCACTGCCTGATGTCCGCTTGATATATTTCAGGTATACTGGAACCAACGCCGATTGCCAGTCGTTGGCGTGGAGTATTTCAGGATACCAGTTTATTTTCCGGCAAAGCTCGAATATGGAACGGCAGAAAAAGGAAAAACGCATAGGATCTTCAGCATCGCCGTAAAGCTCGTCTCTATTAAAAAAGAACTCATGCTTAATAAAATATACTTCTACTGAAGAACCAGGCATTGTATCAATATAGACCTCACATTCCTCGATCTTGCGGCTGCCCATCTGTACCTTCATCATGGGGTCGCCTGAAAGCGGCTTTAACTCCGGTTCTTTATTGCTTACCCTGTTTGTTTTTATCACCCTATAATAAGGCATGACGATTTTTACATTGTGCCCAAGTTCCGCAAGACTCTTTGGAAGAGCAGCCGCCACATCAGCAAGTCCGCCTGTTTTAACGTATCCAACAACTTCGCTGAACATCATTAATATATTCATACCTCAACCTCCTTATGGTTGTTATCAAAAAAAATCCGTACTCCTTCCCGCTTTTGAGGGAAGAGAAACCGGGAAATGAAAACTAGGAATACCTGCATCCTTTAATCCAAAAAACAGAGAAAAAAATAAATATTTGGCAAAAAAAACACAAAAACTGACAAATTCTACATTGTTCAACGGGGGGGGGGGGGTAGATCATATCAAAACTCATTACATTAACATAAAAAGCGTCTAAAAACAGTATTTTTGATTGTTTTTCAAGTATTTTTTGCGTTAAAAACCTTTTTCTCTGGCTTTTGACACCGGCTGGGGGTAGATAACAAGTAGCAAATCTTTTTTGCACAAATACTCCTTGAAACACAACACAATCAGTTTATTTATGTATTTTATTGTGTTTTATCAGATTTTGTCAAGCGGCGGATGTCGGAAATTCCCAAGATTTTCACACGAAGCTCACAAAGGTACGAAGAACACAAAGAGGGAAGAGGGGGTTATTGTCCGAAAGCTTAGCTTGAGCTTCACGATAAGATAACAAATAAAAACCCCTGATCCTCTTCTTCGTGATATTCTCGCAAAGTAAATTAAGATTTTAATTTAATTCCTTTTTAATTGCCGAGTAAATTCTATCACATAGTATTTGTTTGCGATCCTCTAAAGGTATGCTTGTCGTATCAATAGGTTCCAAAAACGCAATTCTTGTCGAAGCGCTGACAACGCGGTAATTTTTTTCAAAGACATCGTAACTGCCCTCGATAGCGACAGGGACAATTACGGCATTGGCTTGGGTGGCAAGTTTAAGCGAACCGGGATGGAATGGAAGAAGCCCCCTGCCCTTGGAACGGTGTCCTTCGGGAAAAATAATCATACTGCCGCCTGATTTTATACGCTGTACGCCCTTGTTTATCGTTTTGATCGCATGTCTGATATTGCCACGATCAATAAAAAGTCCTCCAAGCGCATAAATCCACGCGTTCATAAACGGCACATAGAGCAATTCTTTTTTTGCTATAAAACCAAATGGCCGTCCGCAAAAGGCAAGCAATATAACAATATCGAAAAAACCGCAGTGGTTACTAACAAAACAAACGCCGCCCTTTTTAGGGATATTTTCCCTGCCTTTAACCGCCGTGTGCCCCGCTATAGGAAGTAATGACAGCGCCCACCATTGCGCAAGGCGGTAAATAATATGCGTCATCGGTTTTTTTAATCCAAACGGACTTAATATCAAAGCGATAATCGCAAACGGTAATAAAAAGAGCAAGGCAAAAATTAAATATCCAAAACCTAGTACTGTTTTTAACATATGTTTATTATCTTTAATTATCAGAAAAAAAACAACCGTTTTTTTATAGGGAAGTTATTTGATAACTAAGCATACTGTTTCATGCACGCATTGACTTTTTTTTATTACTGTTACATTATCAAAAAATGGCGCCAATAAAAAAAATTTCGGGAACAGATATCGAAATTGCCCAATCAGTTTTCCCCGATCACGCCCTCCATATAAAAGACGTGGCAAAAAAAGCGGGAATCCCCGACGAGTATATTGAATATTACGGAAAATACAAAGCAAAAGTAAATTACAGCTTTCTTCAGATTAATAAAGATAAAAAAGACGGTAAATTAATTCTTGTAACTGCTATCAATCCTACTCCCGCAGGAGAAGGCAAAACGACTACGACAGTAGGAGTCGCGGACAGCCTTTCATCAATTGGGAAAAAAACGATGGTCGCCCTTAGGGAACCTTCACTCGGTCCCATATTCGGCGTTAAAGGCGGAGCGGCGGGCGGCGGCTGGGCGCAGGTCATTCCAATGGAAGACATTAATCTTCATTTTACAGGCGATTTCCACGCCATTGCCGCCGTGAATAATCTTTTGGCCGCGATGATAGACAACCATATTTTTCAAGGCAATGAGCTTAACATTGATCCGCGAAAAGTTGTCTGGCGCAGATGTATCGACATGAACGACCGCCAGCTTCGATTTATCACGGACGGTCTTGGAGGGAAGATAAACGGTTTCCCGCGAGAGGACGGATTTGACATAACGGCCGCTTCGGAAGTAATGGCGATTCTATGTCTTGCCGAGAGCATTGACGATTTAAAAGCAAAATTGGGGCGCATAATTGTCGGTTACACTTACGGAAAACAGGCTGATGAAAAGCCGGTTACAGCTTCTCAGCTTAACGCGCAGGGAGCGATGGCGGCTCTTCTTAAAGACGCTTTAAAACCAAACCTTGTGCAAACAATGGAAGAAACTCCCGCTCTTATCCACGGCGGCCCATTTGCGAATATCGCGCACGGCTGCAATTCAATCATGGCTACCCGTCTCGCTCTTAAATGCGCCGATTATGTTGTTACGGAGGCCGGTTTTGGCGCGGATTTGGGCGCGGAAAAATTCCTCGACATTAAATGCCGTTTTGCGGGATTAAAACCATCCGCAGTAATTGTAGTCGCAACCGTCCGCGCCCTAAAATCGCACGGCGGGGCGAAAAAATCCGAACTTGAAAAAGAAAATCTTATCGCGCTTGAAAACGGCCTGCCCAATCTTTTACAACACGTGGAAAACATTAAAAATGTTTATAAACTTCCCGTAGTAGTCGCTATTAACGCTTTTTCAAAAGATACAAAGGCCGAATTGGAGTTAGTTGAAAACAAATGCAAAGAATTAGGCGTTAACGCCGCCATTTCAGAAGTCTGGGCAAAGGGGAGCGAAGGGGGAGTCAAGCTCGCGGAGGAAGTAGTACGCCTCTGCGAACAGCCGAACAATTTTGAATTTTCCTATGACGTTAACCTGTCCATTAATGAAAAAATTGAAACAATCGCTAAAAAAATATATCATGCCGACAGCGTTGTCATTTTGCATAACGCCCAAAAACAAATAAACCAAATTGAAAAAATGGGCATGGATAAAGTTCCAATCTGCATGGCGAAGACCCAATACAGTTTTTCCGATGACGCTACTCTTCTTGGCGCCCCCAAAGGATGGCGCTTAACAGTAAGGGACGTAAAAATATCGGCGGGCGCGGGTTTTATAGTAGCCCTAACAGGCGAAATAATGACAATGCCCGGATTGCCGCCTGTCCCGTCCGCCGAAAAAATTGACATTGACAGTAATGGTAAAATATCGGGATTGTTCTAAAATTATCTATGAAACTTTCCCTTTCATGAGGGCAAAGAATGAGCATTTTCCTTAATATATACGTCCAGCGGTATTTCCCACTTGGCTTCTACCGTCTGTTCCAGCACGACTGATCGGAACAATGTTAACAGCGCTTCATGGCCCTGTTCCTCCGGACGCTGGGAAATGATGGCATTAATACGCCCTTGAAGAAGAAGCTGCCTATTGAAAGGAATAAGATCGTAACCTACCAGCAGAAAAGGCTCTTTTTTTCTCCGTTGTTCCACCGCCTCCGCCACACGATAGGCCATACTGTTGGCAATGAAGATGCCTGAAAGATTACGATTTTCCTTCAGAAACTGCGATATTTTTTTTACTGAAATATCGCCGCCGCCGTAATCTGAATATTCCCAGACTATGACGGGGAAACCGTTTTTTTCCGCATAGCTTAAAAAACCTTCCCTTCTGCGGATAATTTTATAATCATCGCTGTGCACGTCCAATACCGCCGCCGGCATGGTCACCGTACCCGCAAAAAGATGAAAAAGCCGTCCCGCAAGATAACCACCGCTAAACGAGTCCTGTCCAACGACGCATAACGGTTCGGTTCCCGGCATATCGACATCGACAAAAACAACCGGTATTTTTTCCGCGCATATCCTTTCGACAAATGGCCGAGTGCGTTTTTGCATGATGGGGGCAAATAGCAGTCCCTCGGTTTTTCCAGCTCCTATTGCGTCAGATGTCCTTTCAAACGCTTCGGGATCATAACGGTCATATTCAATTATTTCCGTTTCAGCGCCCAAAGGTTTAATTTCACGGGCGGCCCGTTCAATGCCTAAAATGATCTGCCCCCAGTAACCGGCATCTTGGTCCCGCCTAGGAATAAGCGCGCAAAAACGGTATGCCCTGTTGCGTTTAAGCCTCCTTGCGATGGGATTTGGAGTGAACTGGTATTGTTCGATAATCGCCTCAACTTTTGCCCTAGTTTCCGCTGAGACTCTGCTCCTTTTGTGAAGCACCCTATCAACAGTCCCAATAGAGACTCCGGCAAGCGCCGCGATTTCATGCACAGTCATATTTAGTATTGTAGTGGAATTTATTCATAAGTCCAATAGACGTTTATTTTTGGCCATAATACGCGTTAGGCCCATGTTTGCGTTCCCAGTGTTTTTTGATTATATGCTCAGGCAACGGTTTTGCTTTTGGGTCAATCATTACTGTAAATAACGCCATTTTGCAGATTTCTTCCAAAATAACGCCGTGGTAAACCGATTGGACTGCGCTCTTCCCCCATGTAAAGGGGCCATGTCCGGCAGTCAAAACCATTGTTATTTGGGCGGGGTCTAAATTGCCTTTTCTGAAAGTTTCTACGATTAGATTCCCGGTCTCAAGCTCATAGTCGTTTTTAACGGCTTCGGGGCTTATGTATTCAGTACATGGAATTTCCATTGCGCAGTGATCGGCGTGGGTAGTGCCGAAGACGGGAACCGATTTTTTAGACTGCGCCCATGCTACGGCATAAGGCGAATGGGTGTGGGTAACGCCATAAATGCCTTTAAATTCGCGGTACAGTACAAGATGAGTTTTTGTATCCGATGACGGTTTTAAAGCGCCATCGACAACAGCGCCGTCAAGATCAACTAACACCATCTTTTTCGGCGTTAACTCATCGTATTCAACGCCTGACGGCTTGATGGCAAATACCCCTTTGTCAGGATCAAAAGCGGAAGCGTTGCCCCACGTGTAAATGGCAAGGTTGCGCAGTTTTATTTCAAGGTTCGCCTCGAATGATTCTTCCCTTAGCGTTTTGTATACGTCCATACTCAATCCATTTTCACATAACGATATTAACGCGACCAATAAGCGTCACTACTGCGCAGTTCGTCCTGCAAGCGAAGCGGTTTTGTATCTTTGTCGATAAGCACGAATTCAATGCCGCTTATTTCCGCCCAATCGCGGAAATACTCCGCGCTCAAGGCTGAAGCGTATACCGAATGATGCGTGCCGCCTGAAATTATCCACGCTTCCGCTGCACCGCTTAAGTTTGGATACGGTTTCCAAAGGGCGCGTGCAACGGGCAACTTAGGCATGGCTTTTTCAATTTTAACAGTCTGGATTTCATTGACGATCATTCTGAAACGGCTGCCAAGATCGATGAGCGTAGCCAGTACCGCTTGGCCGGGGGCGGCGTCAAATACCATACGCGCGGGATCCGCTTTTCCGCCGATTCCAAGCGGGTGAACTTCGATACGGGGTTTGCCATCCGCGATGGAGGGGCATACCTCAAGCATATGGGCGCCTAGGGCGGCTTCTTTACCCGGTTCAAAGTGGTAGGTGTAATCTTCCATAAAGGAAACGCCGCCCGATAACCCCGATGCCATAACTTTTGCGGCTCGCGTCAGCATGGACTGTTTCCAGTCACCTTCAGCGCCAAAACCGTAGCCCTGCTCCATAAGCCGCTGGCAAGCGAGGCCTGGCAGTTGCGGCAAACCGTGAAGGTCTTGAAAGGTAGTTGTAAAAGCTCCGGCGTGTTCGGCTTCAAGCATTTCTTTAAGGGCGATTTCGATTTTTGCCTGTTCCAGCATGGCTGTCCTTGCCTTGCCGTCCTGCTTAAGCTCAGGCGCAAATTCATATGAAGCGGCGTATTCCTTCGCCAATTTTTCCGCAGATTCGGCGCTTATTTTCGCGTAACGGTCT
>NZ_BDHF01000036.1:0-15867 GCF_054786115.1 Treponema sp. R80B11-R83G3
AGGGGATAGACCTTGCCGCGCCGGAAGGAACTGAGGTTTTTGCCGCGGCGGACGGAGTTGTTACGGCGATAGGAGATGATCCTGTCTACGGAAATTATATTATTATTAGCCATAGCAATAATTGGAAAAGCCTGTACGGACACTTACAATCTATAGAAACGGTATTGCGAACAGACGTAAAATCGGGTAACCTTATAGGCAAAGTTGGATCGACAGGCCAATCCACAGGACCGCATCTTCATTTTGAACTGCGGCAGGACGGAAAAGCGTTTGACCCGGCAGGAAGGCTCCGTCCCTGAGTATTGGGTAAAAAAACGGAAGGTGTATGCCCAAATCAAAAATTACTCTCGCTATTATCCTGTTCTTTTCGTATTTTAACTTACAAGCGGAATCTTTTCGCACTGCCGTAGAGGGCGTAGTCGAATTATCTCCCGGTTCGGCGGATAATGTTATTCCCATTGGAATTAACAGCGCGGTAATAATTAATCTGGGCGCGGAGACGCGTTTTCTAAGGGGCGTTGAAATTGAAATTACCGCTCCCCAAAGCTGGCTGCCGTATCGAGGTTCCCTTGGAATGTACATCTACAACAACATTAACCCGCAGACAGCGGACGGGCTAGCCGACATAGACGGCAGACGTATAGCCTTTGAACCTCTTCCGTCAAGATTAAGGATTATTTACCAAATCCCGATACGCCAACAGCACGGATTAAAAGCGACTACATCGGCAACTATTCCCACAGGCGTAGTACAACCATCCTCATTTCCAATAGTGTTCAGGCTGATGCAGGTCACCAAAGGGCTGCCCGATGAATTTGAAAATATGTCATTCAACCTCACCGTAAGGCCGATTTTAAGCGATGAAGGGGCGGTCAGGCTAATCCCCCGCTACCCCGCCCAACTAAGAAACAAGCCTTTTACAGTCCTTATAGACGACAGCGTAATACCCAACATTTCCGAACAAATACTTTTACGCGAAGGCGAGCATCATCTTGTCATTCTTTCAGAAGACTACCGCAACGAGAGCAGACGCTTTGTGATAGAAAGGGCGAAAATCGTCGATTTAACCATAGAATTACAGGATCCAACCCCGATTATCGTCTTTGAAGCCCCTCAAACCGCCCAAATTTACCTTGACAACAACCCAATCCCCCGCAGCCGCGATCCCGTTACGGTAGATCCCGGCCAGCACGAAGTAAAGTTTCAAGTAGGCGACTATACCCTGACAAGAACCCTAAACATACAGCGCGGCAAAACCTACCGTGTCTCTTTAGCGGTAGACCTCGCTGTTCAGGAAGAAGAATAGGGAGTAGGGAATGGGGAGTGGGGAGCGAGGTTAGTGGGCGTAGCGTGCTGGTTTAACTATAAGATAACGAACAACTATTCCCCACTCCCTACTCCCCATTCCCCACTCCCTGAAATCTAAAAATAGTATTCATGAAAACCAACCCTCGTACCGATACTCAAAATGTCGGGATTATAGTTCCCCTCCCAAATCACTATGATTCCGATATGCCTCAAGGGGCATGGAGCTGTTCGAAACACAAATCGGACAGCTCTTTTTTATAGATTAAATAAATAAATAGTTATATAATGCCTCATGCAAGAAAAACAGACTGACGCCGAAATTCATGTCAAATTTAAGCCTTTTTATGGCATACGACCCGGAGTGTACCTTACTGTTCTATACTCATTTATTCTGCTTTTAATCCTATTTTTCCTGCTTTTGTACCCCGGTTTAAAAAATCCGGGGGCAGTTTTAATCGTAAAAACAGAGCCTGCGGGTGCGGCTGTCAGAATTGATGATGTTTACAGGGGAGTCGCTGGGAGTAAAATCCCCATTTCAAAGGGAAATCACACCATAGAGGCGGTTATGCCGGGTTTTGAAAGCCAAAGCGCTGTCCATGAAATCCCTGCCCGCTACTTTGGTTCGCTCTTTTTCCCTCTGCGCTACAAAGTCGAGTTTACGCTAAATACTCAGGATCCCGTTGCCGCGTTTGCCTATTATGCCTCAGATTACGCCACATGGACATTCGCCGGAGAGCCTACCGCTTCATGGCAGATACCCATGAGCCTTTCGGAAGGCGCTTACCGCACGGGGTACGCAAAAGACTCAAATGACGATATGCAGCAAATGTTAATTGCCGCATCCGGTTTTGCCGTCACTAAAGCCGCAGTTCGCGATCTTATCCGCGCTAAAATACTTTTAGATAACTGCGGCAATGCGCCATCCCCTGTCGCGCTTGTAAACTCAATTTCAGGCATATTCGCATTTTTGTCGGAAAATCCGGGCGCGGCAAAATGGCTTTCTCAGGTACTTCCGAGAGAACAAGCCTCCATTGTCGAATCTTCCGACTGGTTTAAAAAACAGCCTAAAGTCGCGAACAGCGGCTTTACGGCATCATTTAAAATAAAACCAAGCGCCCCTACGGGAAGCCAAAGGCTGGCGGGGGTAAATTTTATAAGGTTCTCATCGGGTTTTATGATCAGCGAAACCCCTGTATCACGCTCATTATTTGAAACATTTCTTGACGAAAATCCGCAGTGGAGGGAACAGCAGACCGATTATTTTCCGCAGGAAATTTCAAGTTATCCTTGGGAAATTGACAAAAATATCATTACAGGCGTTACTTGGTACGCGGCGCAGGCGTTTTGCGAGTGGATGGCGTTACGGCTGCCGCAGACAGCAGGCATGGAAGTTAGGCTTCCTACGGAAGTTGAATGGTCAATCGCCGCTCAAAACATCGACAATATGAAAAATATCGGGTGGGAATGGTGCTACGACCCCTATTCTCCGCTTCAAATTGCCGCAGTATCACATCAGGCAAAACAACTTGTCGGCTCCCCGGAACGCTCCTTGCGCGGCAGACAAACGGCAAATTCAGCGGAAACAAGGGCTTCCCTGCCCCCCGATCTGTCTTCGCCAATTGTAACATTCCGTATAGTTATTAGTACTCCAACTCCCCCGGAATTAAAGTTAAAAGATTATGAGTGAAGGCGTAAAAATTATCGCTCTGAACCGTAAGGCGCGGCACGATTATTCGATTGATGAAACTTATGAATGTGGAATAGAGCTTTTAGGAACGGAGGTAAAATCGTTCCGTGACGGAAAAATTTCATTTCCTGATTCGTGGGCGGAAGTGGTAAACGGCGAAGTTTGGCTGCGCTCACTGATAGTAGCGGAAAATCCATTTTCATCGGTTTTTAACCATGAGCCGGACAGAAAAAAGCGCCTGCTTTTACACAAAGATGAAATAAAAAGGATCAATCGAAAGGTAGAAGAAAAGGGGTATACATTGATCCCATTGTCATTTTATTTTAAAAAAAGCAGGGTAAAAGTGGAAATAGGGCTGTGTAAAGGGAAAAAAGCTTATGATAAAAGGGCGGGAACGAAAATATTGATATCGAAGACGCCTCTTTTGATGAATTTGACGTCCCCTCCGCGTCAGGCGAGATTGCCCGTGAATTCAGGCGCGGACTCCAGTAATAGGTTTAACGGGACTTTGATTCTATAATTTCCAGCATAAAAAGAAAGGCAAAGACCAGCAATCCAACGCAAAGAGCGCCTATTTTAATGCTTTTATCGGAAATAAACTCGGGAACTGACGTAATATATACGTTTCCTGCCGTTATAAGATCATTTTTCATGTTTCCAAGACCGACAATTCTGACGAAACGTTCATCAGATTGACCATACCCCATAAGACGGGCATGAACCATCAAGGTATCTTGATCGTATTGCAGATTAAATTTTGTTCTTTCCAGTTCTTCATTTATATTTTCCAAATCTTTGATATTTTCAAGCTGCCGATCCCTCTCAGCTAAAAGATAATTATACGCCGACAGGCCCGAATGTCCGCCTAAAAACGAAAAAAGCGTATAAACGGCAATAGCCGTCCAAATTCCTACGAGATATTTAAATATCTTCATGGTTCGATTTACGGTTGTTTTTACCATATTCTTTAAATTTCCCTATAAAACAGTTTTAACAAAAAAACAAATCTATTTTAAAACGGCATTGACAATGCTATTGTCATAGGTTATCCTATAAGTTGAGATAAGCTATTGAAAATGGGGAAAAGTACCGATAATTGACCATAAGTGTTAATTTAGGGAGCGGTTCATGGCAAGAAATAAAAAACCTTCGATTTACTCTGATCGCGCGAGTATTGGCAGCGCGGAAGAACTTGACGAATACGGCGTATGGGTAAAAGGCGAACCACAAATTCTTTCTGCGGATGAAAAAACAGGTTTATCTACAAATCTTGATGATTTTTCACTGCCTGTTGCGGATGATTCTTCAGGCGATGAATCATTATCAAGTGACGACGCGATATTTGACGTTGACGACGCATCAGGACCTTCCAAATCCGAAAAAGTTGAATTTCCAGATGACAACATAGATATTGACCTTGACGACAACCCGTTAACCTCGCAGACAGATCTTGCTGATCTTAACATGCCTACCGATGACAATCTTGGCGTAACGGCGGGGAACGAAAATATTGATATCGAAGACGCCTCTTTTGATGAATTTGACGTCCCCTCCGCGTCAGGCGAAAACGAAACAACTGAAACCGAAAGCGCAAGTCCTGAAGAAAATGATTTAACGACGGAAGAACTTGACATTAAAGCCGAGGACAGTGAAGCCTTAAATATTGATGAATTCGACAGCGGCGAGGCAGACATCGAATCTCCTGACAGCGCGATTTCAGATAACGACGCGTTTGACACTGAAGATTTAAACATCCCAACTGTTAAATCCATCGAAAACAACATTAGCGCCGTTCAGGATGACTTTGACGCCGCCCAGTCGGGAGACGGCGGACTGTCCGGCGAACTTTCAACCCAGCTTCTTCAAAAAATAGCTTTTGAGCTTTCGTCTATCAGAAGCGAACTTACGGATCTAAAAAAAGAATTTGCCAGTATCCGCTCTCAGCCGCAAGAAGAGGAAAAACACGCGGAAGGCGGCGGTTTCTTCTCGGATGACGATGACGAAGCCATCGCGCTTACAGGCGATGAACTTAACAATATACTAAGCACCGGCGGCACTACGGAAGAGGGAGTACCTGAAACAATCGACGATGAAGAGGATGAGGCAATCGCTCTTACGGGCGATGAGCTTGACAATATCCTTAACTCGGCGGATTTCACGGAAGAGTCGGGAACCGAAGAAACGCCAGAAAATGAATTTTCCGTTGACGATAATCCCCCGTCTGACGAAGCCGCTTCAGACGACGCTAATTCAACTCCTGAAGACATTGATATTGATATAGATATTACTCCTGATGAAATTGCGGACGCAGATCTTGCCGCTGATGATACTGCCGGCCTTCCGGAAGGGGACGCGCCAGTTGAAGACCTTGCCTCGGACGATCTTACTGATATTTCTGAAGGAGACGCGCCAGCCGAAGACACATCTCTTGCCGCAGATGATTTAACGTTATCTGAAAGTGATACAACAATCGAAGACGCGTCCCTTGCTTCCGATGATTTTGCCGACTTGTCAGAAGGCGGCACCGAAATTGATGATATTGCCGCAGATGATTTAGCTTTACCTGAAAGTGATACGACAATAGAAGACGCATCCCTTGCCTCCGATGATTTTGCCGACTTGTCGGAAAGTGACACGGCAGCCGAAGACGCATCCCTTGCCACTGATGATCTTCCTGACTTGTCTGAAGAAGACATGGCAATCGATGACACGCTTGTTATAGACGATCTTCCTGACTTGACGGAAGGAGACGTGTCATCTGAAGAAGACGTGTCATCTGAAGAAGACGTGTCATCTAAAGATGACGTGGCAATTGATGACACATCTCTTGCCACAGATGATCTTCCTGACTTAGCGGAGGACGGTGCAGCAACAGAAGACACATCCCTTGCCGCAGATGATTTTGCCGACTTATCAGGAGACGCGGCAACCGAAGACACGCCTCTTGCCGCAGATGATCTTCCCGACTTGTCTGAAGAAGACGTGTCATCTGAAGATGACGTGTCAATTGAAGACTCCCTTGTTATGGATGATCTTCCTGACTTGGCGGAAAGCGAAGCATCAACCGAAGACACATCACTTGCCGCAGATGATTTTGCCGACATTTCAGACGGAGAGACATCAACCATTGATGAAGAACCCGCGAAAGGCGACGAACTTGACATACTCCGCAAAGAAGGCGCTCCCCTCCCAATCACCGAAACGCCGGAAAACAGTTCGTATCTTGAAGAAGGCGGCGATATAGATTTGTCGGACGCGGTAATAGATGAACCGGAACTATCGACGGAAGGCATTAACGACGAACTTACGGAACCTTCTCTTGATGGGGACGATTTTAACCTTGATTCCCTTGGTGATCTGTCAATTGATTCAGAGTTGGACATGGACAGCGGTCCTTCTTCCGCTGACGATACTGATTCAGTATTAGAGGAAGAAACGGCTGAACCAGCGCAAGAAATTCCAGAAGACTCCTTGGATACGGAAAGCTTGGATGAAGCGGTTGATAATGTAATTTCTGAAAGTAATTTTGAAGACGAACTTGAAGAGCCTGTCGTTTTTGACGATTTTCAAGATTTTTCAGCTGACAATTTTGACAATGTAATAGAAACGCCTCCCCCGCAAAAGCCTCCTGTTAAACAGCCTGCCGCTCCAAAGTCTCCTGCTCCTGTCCAACAACAAGCGGCTCCTCAACCCGCATACGCTCCACAACCTATGTACGCTCCGCAACCTGCGCCGCAAGCGGCACCGCAGCCTGCACCACAAGCGGCACCGCCAGCGATGATGCAGTCACCTGCACAGCCGGCAGGCGGCCAGCAAGCAGGCGGCCAGCTTGCAGGCGGCCAATTATCACTTCCTTCGGGTTTGCGCTCTGAACTTAGAAACATCCTCAGTTACATGGATCAGCTTCTTGAAGCGTTGCCGGAAGAAAAAATTGAAGAGTTCGCTAAATCAGATTACTTCGATTCCTATAAAAAACTCTTTAAGGATTTGGGGTTGGTATAATCGCCGATTTATCCGAGCATGGCGCATGGCTTCATTCACGTTACAATCCGCAGGCGGAAGCCGCGCGCTACATTGACTCATTAAATCTAAATGACGCGATAGAATGTTTTATTTTAATTGAACCGGGTCTAGGCTACATTATTCCCGTTTTACAGGAAAGATTTAAAAAAAGCAAAATACTGGTTCTTCACGCGGAGAACTATCCGCAAGCGGATTACTATCCGCACTCTTCTTCCTCGCAAGTTCATACCCTAACCGGCGTTGATACCGCAAAAACAATTGAGTTTTTAGAAACTCATATTCGGGAAATTAATATCGACCGTATCCGCGTAATAGAATGGCGTCCTTCTTTAAACTACTACAAAGAAGCCTACGTCAAACTTCTCTCTTCAGTTGCCACGTTTTTAAAAAGGGCGGACGCTGAAAAAAGAACGACTGCCGTTTTTGGAAAAAGATGGGTAAAGAATTTTTTTAGAAACATTGGGAATATAAAACAAATTCTTTTATACCGGCAAATGGAAATTCCCGTTATTATTACGGGTTCTGGTCCAAGCCTCGATAAAGCCATGCCCGTTATTCAAAAAGCGCGTAATAACTGCCTAATCATTGCCGCGTCTTCTTCGGTTCTTGCGTTATCATCGGCAGGGTTACCGGCGGATATAGTCATTGCCACAGACGGCGGAAGTTGGGCGTTAAAACACATCTACCCTTTTTACAGAAATAAAAAAAACGCAAACACAGTCGCTCTTGCCGTAAATTTATGCGCCGCCCTGCCCTCCCAATGCGCCGATACGGCCCAATTGATTATAAACGACGGCAGTTTTTGGCAAAGCATCGTTCTTCATGAACTTAATTTGCCGTCCGTGATTATCCCGCAAAGAGGGACGGTAACGGCAACCGCCGTGGAACTTGCGATGATTCTTTCAAGCGGCAACATCTACCTTGCCGGTTTGGATTTTTCAGTTAATGACATAAGGACTCACGCAAGGCCATACGGTTTTGACAGCCTGTTTTACGGCAACGCAAACCGTTTTGTTCCCTTTTATTCGCAAAGTTACGCGAGGGCAAGACTGCTTCACCAAGGCGGCAGTATGGGCATATACGAGTCATGGTTTAAAGAGCAATTGTACAAATGGCCAAAAAGAATATTCTCTATCGGCGGCAATAAAATTTTTGAAAACGGAGAGCCTTCTGCGGATTATGGTTTAAAAAATACTGATGGATTTTTTAGCGTTGTCACTCATGAAAACTCAAAGCATTTTTGTGAAAAAGGAATACAAGCCCTTTTAAAAGCGATAAAGCAGCCGCAATATTCGCAAATTTTAAAACAGGAACTCAATTCCCTGCTTTTTCCGGGCGAGAATAAAGTAACGCAGAATGAATTGGAAACGGCAATAAAAGCCGCTTGCGCGAAGGCAGTACATGAATAACACAAATTACTATACATTCCAAAAATCCCGTAACGGAGAGACGGTACCCGCAATTATTAATCAGGACGGAAACGCCCAGCCTTTACATTCCATGATTGATCCGATACGGGAAGCGCAGCGTCTTGTGTCAACAATAGGCAAAACAGACTTTGTAATTTTTCTTGGACTCGGCGGCGGTTTTGCCCCGCAGTCCGCTTTAGAACTTACAGATTCTAATATAGTCATAATTGATTTTAATAAAGACGGCATAGCGGAACTTTTTGCAAACAGGGACTATTCAAAACTGTTGAATAACGGCAGGGTGAGCATACTCATAGATTCAAGCGAAGAAGAAATAAAATCTTTTGTCATTGAAAATTTTATCCCCGCTCTTTGCGGCGGCATAAAAACCTTTCCGCTGCGGACAAGAACAGAACATGATAAATCAAAATTTGAAAAAGCCGCCGCTGTAATTCAGCAGGCAATTGAAACTGTATCAGGCGATTATTCGGTTCAGTCTCATTTTGGACTGCGCTGGTTTTCCAACATTATACGCAACATAAAAAATATGCAAACAGAAAGTTTTTTTGCTGAAAAAAAAGAAAACCCAATTCAAGAAGCGGCTATAGTCGCCGCCGGCCCTTCGCTGGATACCCAGATTTCTTCCCTTGCGGAATTTAAATCACATAACGGATTTATTATATGCGCCGACACCGCTCTTGGCGTTTTGTTGCACAACAACATAGTGATGGACGCGGTAGTATCAATTGATTGCCAGCACATAAGCTATTATCATTTTATGGGCGTTAATCAACGCGGCAAAAAAATTCCCCTAATCCTTGACATTGCAAGCCCTCCCCTTCTCTGCGGTTTATCCTCATTCACTCCCGTCTTTTTTTCAGGCGGCCATCCTCTCACGCGCTATTTATGCGCCCATTGGAGATATTTCCCGCAGTTGGACACATCAGGCGGAAACGTTACATACGCGGCTCTTTCCCTTGCGCAAGCTCTGGGCGCAAAACACATAACGCTATTTGGCGCGGACTTTTCCTACATTCGCAGCCAAACCTACGCAAGGGGAACATACATCTACCCCTACTTTAACAGAAAGCAAAACCGCCTCTCTCCTGAAGAAGCGCAATTGTCCGCTTTTCTCTACCGCGCTCCATTCCTTCCCAATGAAGACGGTCAAAAAAAGAACTATTACGAGACGGCTTCTTTACGCTTCTACCGCAAAAAACTGGAAGAAAAAGCCTCAATGATGAACGCGGAAATAAAAAGCGAACATGGATTTGGAGCGCCTATCAATTTAAGCCATACGCGCAAAAACTCTAATGTACAAAGAGCGGATTACAAAGAAAATAAGTCAACAATAAACGGAACAGCCTTTTTAGAACAGTACCGCAATGACATAGCCTCCCTGCCAAAAGCAAATGAAAACGGCAATTATTTAAAAAGACTAAATGAAAAAGATAGCCAAATTTTTACCACGATTCTGCCCGCCGCCGCCGCCCTTAAACACCGAGACACGAACAATAAAACAACCGCAGAGTTAATCGAATCGACAAAATATCATTGTCTTAAACAGATAGATAAAATACTGGGAACATATTAAAAAATTCTACCACAAACCACACGAACACCACGAACTTTTAGTACATATCTTGTCGTTGTTCGCGTTGGTTCGTGGTTAAAAATTCTTTAACTCAGTCATAAAATTATACTCCGCATTTTGAATTAGGGAAATGGCCCTTGAAAAAACGGGAATAAAATCATTTGGCTCATTTAAGAGCAATTCAGCGGTAATTGAGACAACTTCTCTAGCAGGAGAAAACGTAACTTTAACTACTTTAGAAATCCTGTTTGAATTATTTGCGGCGGTAAGGGCATTCTCCGGTGAAATATCTTTCATCTTAAATCCCATATAAATCTGGAAAAATTGAATATCTTCCTCATCTACGATTATATAATAAGTATCTCCCGATATCTTAAACTTAATATCACCTTCATTGTCTTTTTCGGGCGTATATCCTTCCTGTTGCAGATACTTCATATAAATATCTTGTAATCCCTCTCTTGTCACTTGTTGTTGCGATACCGCCGGAAAAACAAAAATTCCCCCAAAAATAAAAATAGCCAGAAAAATTTTACCTATTTTTGCCATATACAACTCCTAAAATATTAATAATATTAATAATTTCTATATATAAGTATATATATAATTTCGTATTTGTCAAGACATTATTTCGCAAAATTTCACACGAAGATCACAAAGAAGAGGGATAAAGGGTTTTTGTCCGTAATCTTATCGTGAAGCCCAAGCTTAGCCTTAGGACAACAACCCCCTCTTCCCCCTTTGTGATCTTTGTTCCTTAGTGATCTTTGTGTGAGTCTTCTCGTATAAATGTGTTATGCGAAATTTTGTAAGTTTTTAACAAACTTATTTTAATTTTTTAGCTATCTTCTTATAACATGCAAAAATCTATTTTATCTTCTTTCGTAAATTATTATCTTAGAATTCATAGGAGATATATAAATGAAAAAAATCATTGTGATTCTTGTCATTTTACTGACAGTAGCGGGAGCGCTGTCAGCGGATCCCATCTATCTGGGGAATTTTCCCTTAGGGCAATGGCTGGATGCCAACTACGGCGCGGTATGGGATTTCACATCAAGCAACATCAGAATCTTGAGTACTGACGGAAGAGTTCTTTACGATTTTTCCAACAAAACAATTCAGGATTTTAAGGTTACCATGGAAGGAACTCAGCCTGCCATTTCCTTCACCTGTCCCGAGGCCGGAAGATCGTATAAATTCATAAAGCCTTTGCTTAGTGACGATTTGAATATGCGCATTAACAGGCCTAATCGTCCTGAATACTCAGTAACAATGAGGAAACAGTAATTTTAAAAGTTTTAACAGTTGTCTGACCACTACACCTGACCACTCTAGAGTGGTCAGGTAAAAGTGCTCAGACAACCGTTTTTTTTGTTGGCTTTGTGGAAGTTTGTCAAGCCCTAAAAGAGGTTGACACATATTATGCCGCGATCCTATGCATTTTTTCAGGTGTTTTATAATCAAGCGACATATGTAGATTTGTCCCACGTCGCATACAGCCGGAACGTTATTTACTACGCATATATCCGTAGTAAATATTTCCGTTCTCTAGGTTCGCTCCTTGTTCGTGCGCACTGGCGGCTGCCTAAAGTCAGCCTTACTTTTATTTTAAACAATGGCATTTATTGGTACTACGCTATGTGGCATTATTCATCTTACCTGACCACTTGCAAGTGGTCAGGCGTTTGTTTAGCGGGTTCGTGGTAGATCTTCTTCGATCTTGTTCGCATGGTTCGTGGTTAATTCTTAACTATTGAACACCTTCACTTTAGTCACGCCTCACGATGGCGGCGTAAAGGACTCACTAAACGCAATCCGGTACGTGCCGCTATAACTGGAACTGTACGGCGTTACCTTTATATAGTACACCTGTCCGCTTGTTACCGATCGTGAAATGGATCTATAGCTGCCATATAGATTTGTACTACTTCCGAGTGTATTGCCTGTCGAGTCATATACCTGAACGCACAAATAATCCAGCGTACCTAAACTAACGTGTATGTATTGCGTATCTGCAGTTGCGGTAAACTCGAACCACTGCTCGCCGTATGCGGAAAGATTACCGTCTGCCCATGTGTTGGCGGTAAGCATAGTTACCGTAGGCGGGATAATGGACTCATTAAACGCAATCCGGTACGTGCCGCTATAACTGGATCCGTATGGTGTTACCTTTATATAGTACACCTGTCCGCTTGTTAGCGACTGTGAAGTGTTTTCTTTATAAAAATTATTATTATAATCATTATTATTATAATCATAATTATTATAATAATTTTCATAATAATAATAACTATATCCGATATATGTGTTTCCGACCGTATTGCCTGTCGAGTCATATAACTTAACATACAGATCAGTCAGCGTACCGAAACTAACATGTATGTACTGCGTACTTGCTGTTGCGGTAAACTTGAACCACTGCCAGCCATTTTCGGAAAGATTGCCGTCTGCCCATGTATTGGCGGTAAGCGTTGTAGAAAGCGAGCTAACATTGGCCTTAAACGCCTTTTGCCAGGGCGTACCATCGTCAAAATCACAGGCAGTTATAAAAATTGCTATGCCGATTAAAATGACTAAACTAATTAAAAAATTCTTTCGCATAATAAAACTCCTATTTAAACCTATACACATACCCAAACGATAGCTTTGAAATAGAATTACGGTTATCGACCGTCGTCGAATGGGTGTAGGAAATATCAAATCCAAATATGTTAAAACCAGTAAAAATACTTATGGCTGTAGAGGCATCCCAAACTGAACCTACGTCTTCAAACGTGTAATTTGCAATCATTTCGCCAAGACCTAAGCCAAAGTACCAACCCCCGCTTCTTTTCCCGCTCTTCGTCAGCCCAAACGGTACAAATAGCGCGTAATTGACAAATGGGTACAGGTAAAAAATTTTAATTTCTCTTGTTTCATTAAAATAATTATAACGATCATAATCATTACTATAATAACCATAATAATATTGAGTGTGTTCCCAGCCTATGTCCATGCCTAGTTCAAAAAACGAGTTTTTAGACGGGGCAAGCGTACCATGTACCGTAGTAATAAAATAAGGGTGTATATCATCAAACCACCCTACGCCCAGCGAAAAGCCAAGCGTATTCAACTTCGCGTTTTTAAGGTCTTTAACCGGGGGAAATACCGCCGTAACTATGCCGGAATTTTCGCTGTTAGTTGCAATTGCCCCCGGTACTTTAAAAAAGTCAGTTAATACCCCTTCAAATGTGTAGCCGATTTTTGCGATCAGCGTAATAGTCGCAGTGTATTTGGTATCTAAGGTGAAAGTTCCCGATACTTCCGGAGACCACGTTACCATCCCCATATATTGGGCGTTTTCTTTAATTACCGTTACCGGAGTTCTTTCAGTTACAGGAACGGTAACACCAGCTATGGTGGCTATGGTAACAGGTTTTTGCTGTGAAGTTGAAGTCGAAGCCACAGACGATGCCGCAGGCGAAGACGAAGTCGCAGACGCAGATGAGGCCGCAGACGCAGATGAGGCCGCAGGCGAAGACGAAGTCGCAGGTGCAGACTGCTGGGGCTTGCTGCTTAAAAGAGACGCAAACTGCGGATCGCTTTGCGGATTTATAGAAGCGGAGTACTGCGACTTTATTTCCGCATTTGTGTCTATGGCGTTAAAATTTATTTTATACTCAGAGCCAACACGCTCCATTGAACCTGTTATCAGATACTGTACGCTCAATAATCGCCCAATACTCTGGGCGGATTCTTTGTTTATCGTGTCCGTCGCATTGGAAGGCAGATCGCCTTGGATACTTTGAAGCTGAGCCTGATCGGAAATAATAGGCGCAATTCTGCGGTTTCTTAATATAGCCCCGTAAAGTTCATTTATTATATAATTATTTAAATTTACCGAATCGGAGCTGAAATTTATAATCGCCGCCCTAGCGTTGGCGGGCAAGTCTCTGCTGATTTTCACTGCGGCGCCGATTATCGCCTCGTCAAGCGATTGCGCGTTTAAAAACGCGCTGAAAATAAAAAATCCCAAAAAGACAAAAAACAGTTTTTTATTCATTTTAATTCTCCAAAAATAAAATTATCTTCTTATAATATTTCCTGTTAAGATCATTACCTTATATATTTGACGGCGGTTCCACGCATTTTATAAGTTACTTCCGTGTTTACAGACTGTTTATCTTTATAAAGAAAACTTAAAAATCCATAACTTGTAGTTTCTGTCTTTGTTGTTGTTCGCTGGTCGAGCATAATATCGATCACATAGTCGCAATCAGGATACAGATTCCTCGCCGCTTTAAGCAAACTAACGTAACCGATTCGGTCTTTGCTTTCATAAAGAATCTCACCTAAAATTTCAATTTTTGTTCTTTGATCGGCGGTATACATAAGCGGAACCGTGTTTGTAGTTTCGCCTGCGCTTTTACACCCCAAAACCAAAAATAGAACCAAACAGGACATAACAAAGGAAAAAACCTTCATTATATGCTGAGCCTTAAATGCGTTTTTCATGAAAAACTCCTTTTTAATGATTGCTCATTATGAACATTCTAATAACATAATAGTATTATACTACTAATATTCCATAAATGTATAGTAGTATACTGATAATGTCAAATATCCTTTAGTGTTTTTATCATATTGTTAAAACATGGGATTTAGGGAAAATCTGAAGGCGGAATTGGTCAATTCTGACATGTTGGTAAAGGAATTGGCTAAACTTTCAGGGGTAAAAAAGCAGACTATTGACAGTTATTTAAGAGAAAAAAACAATATTCCTTCAATTGAAGCGGGGGTAAAAATCGCCCAAGCTCTTGGCGTATCGGCAGAGTACCTTGTCACCGGAAATGAAAAAAAACAAAGCAAGGAATTAAAAGAGATAAACAACGACGTGCAGATAATCGCAAGGCTTGCAGAACAGCTTGATGATGAAAAACGCAAATTTGTAATTGATTTCATAAAACTGCTAAAAACCCGCAAAAAGAAATAAAAAAATTTGGCAAGAGTTCACACCAAGAACATAAAGAAAGAAAAGGACACAAAGAGGAATCAGGGGTCTTGTCCGTTATCTTATCGTGAGGTTATAAAACTCAGCTTGCTTACAACAACACCTTTTTTCTTTCTTTGTGTTCTTTGTACCTTTGTGCTCTTTGTGTGAAGTCTTTTCGAAAAAATTCAAATGAATAGTAAAGATTTAGATGTTACAAACTACTAATTTATTAGGGTGCAAAGAAATCAAGCATTAAACCAATATGTATTGCCCTCATTGTTACATTCATAATATTAAATTCCTGATTATATTCTTGAGGCGGCAAATTACCAAAACAGTAAAATAAAGGTATTCCTAACCCCAAATAAGGCGTTATTCCAAAATTATTTATTCGAAATCTAAAACCTATATCTAATCCGCCTGTAATGCCGATACTATGATATACATTGTCATTTCCTTTAAAAGGAAAATTCCATCCAATAGTTATTTCAGAATTGTTGTCAAATAACCAAAACATTTTTCTCCATTCTATTAATCCGTAGAATCCCCAGAAAAAACCGCTTTGCGTTTCTTTGTTATAGAACATCCGGTATTTTGTTATTACGGCAACTGTGTCTCCTCTTATAAACAGCCCTAATCCCATTTCCCTATGATTTTCCGTTTCCCAATTAACATCTATGGCAAGCCACATATTTCTAAAATCGGTATTTTGCGATTCTCCGTTTTCATAATTTGTGTCTAAAGAGAATAACATTCCAATAAAAGTGAAAGGATCAAATGAAATGGAAGTATTTGAAGAATCCTGTGAAAATGCATTGTGAGAAATAAAAAGAATTATAATAAAAATAAGAATTGCTTTTTTCATATTAGT
>NZ_BDHF01000037.1:0-16172 GCF_054786115.1 Treponema sp. R80B11-R83G3
GTTAAAAATTGTATCTGACACTATTGTGTTACATTTCGCCGCGATGAGCGGCTTTTGCGGAAGAAATTCCTTTATCAAATACAACACATCCGTAACCTCAAAGCCCTCGCTTTCCTCACCATGTTGAATGGACACTCAACTAAAATCCTTGACGGGAACACGTGCTGTAAATTTGATTTTCGGCCTGTCCATAATGTGCCTACATTATGGACAGACACTCATTATATGCAACCTAAATTAAAGCGGATCCATCTGGCTAATATCCAGCGTAACCGTCCCGGAGGATGTGACAGGCGCAGAAGTAACATAGCCCGTACCGCCTTTCTCCAATACAAAGTAAAGCGTATTGGGAGAGGTATCGGGGATAAGCATGGACAAAGATTCTGTGATATTTTCGTAGTATGCAACCTGCTTTCCGTGTAAGCTGCTATCCCACCAATAATTTCCCCAAGTTGAGTTAACACTCCTCCAATCCGTCCTAAAGGTATTCAGAACATACAGAGTATACCCGCTGGTTCCCAAAACTCCCTCAAAGGTTACATCTACGGTTCTCGCGCTTATGTCGCCAAAATCAATATCAGAAATGCCGTATGCAGGGGAAATGGACAGCGGTTTATTTACAAATATCTCTTTGCTAAAATCGTCATCAAGTATAATGTCCGCGACTAAGAGTACTTCAGTTGGAACATCAAGGGCAGGCGTTATAGTCAAAGACCATTTGCTGTTATTAAAGTAGCTAATATATACGTTACCTCTAGTAGTAGAAAGACCTCCGTAAGAATCAAAGACATAAGCATCAAGAAGGATGTTGTATACGGAATTTCCATTCACCGTGATTTGCCTTGAACCGCTCAGGACAGTGCCGTCCGAGATAAGATAGACAATGTTCTTGGTTACATCCTCATCATACAGAGATACTGTGAACGTTCTTATTTGCTTAGTATAACCGGAAATATAGATGGTTAGTTTAACATATACGTTTGTCGGCGTATCAAATGGCGTTGTCATCCATGACCACCAACCGTCGGAGGGGTAGACAAAGAACGAATCAATGAGTGCGGTACAGTCGTCATCCGAGTATATTTCTACATTTATTTCATCGTAATTTCCAGGCGCTACTTGGACGTCAATGTTCACTGAGCCGCTCACCATGATTGTTTCGGTAAAGTCGTCGTCGGTAAACACGCGTTCCGCCCTGGTGGTCATGCCGGGGTAAATATGGAGAACCTCCGTCCAGCTTATGGTCTCGTAAGCAGTTCGCAGGAGTACCGTCATCATGTAATAGCGCGAAGAAATTTCAACAAAACCTGACCATTCCCCTGAAGTGAGTATGTCAATGTGTTTAACAGTTTCGGTAATATAATTTTTGCCGACTTCGTACACATACAGGTCCACCGCTTCCACTTCTGCCTTGTCATAATCATAGCCAATGTCCCAACTGAAAAAACCGGGAATTTTATTCCAGGGGATCATTTTTAATGGAATGACAATCCCCTGGAAACTGTTTTGAGCGTCAATGGTTATTATTGGAGGGATATTATCCTCTATTTGCGCTGCTACATTCTCGGTATTATCAATAAACGCATTTACAGATATGCGCCATTCACCCGGCGTAAGATCATCGATGGTGATGGTAGGATTTTCCGGTGTCAATACTATGGGATAGCTATGATAGGAAGAATAAGGCTCATCAACCATTTGCAGCTTTAGTTCATACCGCGTAAAAACCGGCGCGACATCATCCGGGTATAGTGTCCGCGCTCCAAAAACGGGGTTGGCTATGGTGATCCGCAGTCCTTTTTGCGGATGGCTTTCCTGAAGATCAGCCGGGCTAAAAATGTTTGAACAGCCCGCAAATACCAGCACGGCTAATGCCGCGAAATACAGTGAATGTTTTTTAGTACAATTTTTCATCATGTTCCTCCTTTACCTTACGACCTTAATGGTCAGTTCTTTGGAATAATTTTTATAGGGATAGCCATTCCCGACAATCGCCGTAATGGTGTGAATCCCCGGTTTCTCAAACCCATTTCCGTTCATTTCAAAAGTTTTCGCAGTAGCGCCGATATTTATTTTTCCGTCAATATACCAATAGTAATAATCCCAATCGCCTTGCACGGTTATAACAAGGTGATCATTGCCTGATATGGAAATGGTGTTGACGTTGCCGTTCAGAGTCAGATCGATTTTTTCATCAATAAGACCGGCAAATTCCATTATCAAAGTATTAGCATTAATAGCCCACTTCGCGTAGAGAACTATGCCCTCCCTGTCCACGATGTCGGTTTCGAGATTCCATTGGGTAGTAAAGCCGCTGTCCGTGTACCAGCCTTCAAGAGTGTAGCCTGTTTTAGTTGTGCTGACCGTTCCAATTTTGCCGCCTTCCGCTATGTCCCTGGCTGTTACAGGAGTTCCGCCGTTGGTAACAAAACTGACGTTATAAGTTTTAACGGTAACGGTAACGGTGACGGTAACTGCCGCGCTAGTTTTGCTGTTGTAGCCGTTTGCGCTCACCGTTACGGTATAGCTTCCGGCTACGGTCGGCGTGTACTTGCTGTTGTTCGTGCCGACAGTGCCGCCGTCTTTTTCCCAACGGTAACTGACAGTCTCGTTCCCGGTGTAGGTTGCGGTCAGTTCAGTTCCAGTAGTTACGCCTGTTGACGGGGTGATGGTTATGGTTCCCGACAGATTAGAAAGTGAAGGATCGCTCACGTCAACTACCGCGCTGGTTTTGCTGTTGTACCCTGTAGCGCTTACCGTTACAGTGTATGTCCCCGCTTGGGTGGGCGTGTATTTGTTGCTATTCGTACCGACATTGGTTGCGCCGTCTTTTTCCCACTTGTAGTTGACGGCTTCGTTCCCAGTGTAGGTTGCGGTCAGTTCAGTTCCAATTACGGCTGTTGACGGGGTGATGGTTATTGAGCCAGCCAGATCGAGATTAGCGCCAGTAGATGTTGTGTCATTGTCGCACTCTATCATGAACAGGGGAATAAATGCGGTTACCGCCAAAACTGCGATAAGACGCCGCAAACCATGCATATAAAGCACTATGCTTCGCATGGATTTTACTGTAATTTTCATAAAACCTCCTTAAATCTTACGAATGAAATATTGTGATATTTTATGGTAAGAGAGGTGGCGATTCTATTACATTTTCTACTAATTCGACTGCACTCTATACTAATTCATACTGCCTTTTCTACTATAACAGTGAGCAATTAGCAGTGAGCAATTAGCAGTGAACAGTGAGCAATTAGCAGTGAGCAGTGAGAAGTGTTTTTGTAAGCTGTCAAATCGTGTTACTTTCACGCTTCATTTGCATACTTCGCTATAACTGCTCACTGCTCACTTCTCATTGCTGATTATTCCCCTTTTATCAGCGAGTAAAGAGCAAAGCGGTTCAGCGCGCCGGTTTTCTTGTAAACATTTTGAAGATACGCTCCCACTGTCCTGATTGAAATTAACAGAGTATCGGCAATTTCCTTGTTGCTCTTTCCGCGCATCATAACTTCAACAATGTCTTTTTCCCTGTCAGTCAGTTGGTAGCGTTTACAAAAATTATCAGACAGGCCGTTTTCCGGCGTCCAGATTGGCTCCGCGTTGGAAACCGCTATTTTTAAATGTTGGGCGTCGGTAATAATCAGTTGGCGGATATAAAGATAGAGTATCCCAAGATTCAGTAATATACAGAATAGACCGAAGCAGAAACCGGGGCCGTAAATGTTGATGCCCTGTTGCTCCAGAAGCGGATCGGCGATGTAAGTAAAATAGGTTAATACCACAAATTGAATTAAAGGAGCGATAATAATGATTACCCAACTGGCAACCGAAAGCTTGCCTGAATACCGTTTCATTATCGTGTAATAGTAACAGCATAAACCGAACACGACGAGGTATTGCAAATTTAACTGTAAGTACCGCATTGGGGAATAGCGGGGTAAAAACCCGTTAAAGATCAGAGCGCTTAGAGCGGAGCGGGTAAGGTCGATGGACATTTCCATTCCGATATAGAAAAGAGCGGTAAAGAGGGTACGGCGCAAATCGCCGCAGATAAAGGCGAAAACCATTATAATAGCCGCCCATGAAATTATGACGGTAATAGTCCCCCATGGCATAACTTTCCAGAAGATATAAGCTACCGGCATGGTGATAATAAGAACAATGCGCCGCCATTGTGTTTCTGGCCTGTGGAGACGGTAAAACAGCACCCACCACGCGGCAATACTCACTAAAGCGCGAGTGAGTTCCCACTGGATTTGCGGCTGGTATTGACCCATAAGAATAGTATAAAAATTTTTAATAAAAATTACAAGTAGCGTATATGAAAAATACGAATTAGTAGAAAGTGCAGTCGAATTAGTAAAGAATGTAATAGGATACCCGCCGTTTGCCAATGTAAAATTCAGAGTTAATATCATGATAAAAAGGGGGTACTTTATGATGGAATTAACAATCCAGCAAACACTAAAGCTTTTAAAACAGCCGGCTAAATTTAACCTGCTGGCGTTTTCCATGTTTTTAACGCAGCAGCAGACAATCTTTTCTAAAAAGCCTTCAGGGGAAATGCTGGAAAAATGTACGGAAGAGATAAACAAATTCTTAAAAAGATACCACAGGTTAATGACCAAGGATCATGCCATTCTTGAGCAATTTTACGGCGCTGCCATGGTACAGAGTTTCACTGTAATGGAAGTGTCGGTTAGTCAAACTGAAAAGCTTTTGAAAGGAGATTTTAAATTTGACCTCCTGGCGTTTTCCATGTTTTTAACGCGCTTGAAAGAAATATATGTAAAAAACCCTTCGAGGCAAACGCTGGAAAACTGCAACATTGCGATGAACGAGTTTTTTAAAAAAGCCAAACAGTCAATGATCGCGGATTACGCGAAGATCGAAAAACTATAAGGAGGAATGAATATGTTAATTACACTTGAAGAGACGGCAAAATTAATTAAGGGCGGGAAACTGCTTCATGTCGCCGGAAGCGAGACACTGCTTAAAAAACTGCCTAAAGGGAACTGGATCGGCGGCTCAACAGAGTATTTTATGGCAAAGGATGGCGGAAAAGTTTCCGATGATTTATTGTTCGTTACGGAATTCCCATATCAGGATTTCGTTATTAAAACGTATACCAAGCAGGATATTAATCAGGTAATGGTGGACGCTTTTGAGAACGGTTTTTCCCTTTTGATCATACCCTTTGACAGTGCCGTTCATAAGGAATACGCACAGAACGCCGCGGGTTATGACAATATGTTTTTGCGTAACATAGTCGGGTGGATTTCCGGCTTAAATCTGAACAAAACAGGGCAAAAGCCGATAACTGTCAACGGATCTTCGGCGTTTTATGACAAAGCCGTAGCTCTGCATTTGAGGGTTCCCGATGATAAAATGGTAACGGTCAACATCATCAATATATTTGAACAGGATACCTCTTCGCCCTTAATAGAGTTTACGGAAGAAGGATTTCATATACAAAAATGCCTTGTGAATGGAAACGAAGTTGTGTTAGCCGACTATATAGCGGAAAACAAAATAGACACAAAACTTCCCATTGTCGGTGAATATGCCGGCAATGGCGTCAACATCTCATTTAAAACAATTGAAAATGGGGTTGTAGATTTTTACGCTCCAGTGTTCAAGGGAATAAAATACAGGATAGCCAAACCCGTATCTGATTATGCCGCGCTTTTCAACAAACATATAGCCGAACACAAGGATAAACCGTCAGTTTTTTCCTGCAACTGTATTTTGAATTTCCTCTACGGCAATCTTGAGGGCAAAAAGATAGAAGCGTTTCCTGGACCAATTACATTTGGCGAAATTGCCTATCAGCTTGTTAACCAGACATTGGTATTTGTGTCGATAATCTAAAACTATTGCCGCAAGGCTTAAAAACTATTTTGAGTCTTGCGGCTTATGAACAATTAAAAGTGAGTAATACATGAAAAATACATTCAAAATTTTGTTGATTATTGCGTTGGTAACAATAATCAATGGCTGTACGAAGAAAACCTCCTCTCAACCAGAGTCCGAAACTGCCATCCAATCAGAGGCCAGTAAAATTGTTATGGACGCTTCCTGGGCGGATAACTCCGGATACGACTCTTCTTCGGTATACTTATTCATTGATAGCGACAGGCCAAAAATCAAATTCACAACCAAAATTCCCGTCAAGGATTTTATATGGGTATCCCTCGGTACTCTTTTGGGCCAAAACGACGAAATACTCTATGAGGTTTTAGATGTGTCGTATTTGATAAAGGATTTTCTTCCAAAAAAGCCGCTCGTTGTAACGTCGGGGGAAATGGGAGTGCACTGGTCTAACGCCGTTTCCTATCTTGATGAAAACGGGCAAAGAAAGTATTTCGCAGTATGGAACAACGATTACGGGCCTGAAGATGAGAGATACAACGGGGGCTTAAGCCTTTCCGAATTTACTCCCCGATGGACTGAGACAATTGAAAATCTTTCTCAACCCTCGATTATAGGGCAATACCGTAATGAGGAAGATAGGTACGGCAACATTATTCTTGATATTGCGGAAGATTCATATAAATTTAATGTGAACGGTACTTTATATACCGGTACTTATGAAGTTTATTACACAAATAAGATATGGTATGTTTATCTTCCGGATATAAAATGGGCGCATAATTGGATTGAAAGCTATAATAACGCGCAAATAACTTCATATGAAGAACTTGATAATTTGGACCAGGATAAAATGACGGATAAAGAAACTTACGGCGTTGAACTTTGGATGGAAGACAAGGTATTGGTTTTTCAAAACGAGGGAAATAATATGGCTCCTTATGTCATATTTGAGGGACTTGATAAATTTGTGGGATTGAGATTAATGGACATAATTTACCCTGATCAGTGAAAGAGGGTGTTGCCCCCATTTTTTTTCATTTTTCTTTTTTCTCTTGTAAAGTCTTCCTCTGCAATTCCACATACCCGTTCTGTCCGGCGGAAAGATTGACTAAACGCTGTTTGAGAAGGGCTTTTTCGATGGGGTCTAATCCGGGCGTTTTGAGTATATTTTTCAACCTTGCCTTATGAGAATGAAAGGCGATGTGAAATGAGTCTTTAGGGAAACCTTTTACACGGTAATCTTTATCGTGGGGTATGGCTTTATCAACACCATTATAAATAATTTTGTATTCAACAATTTGTAATGCAAGGAAAGCGTCATCAAAAAACCGTATCGCTTTAGTCAAACTGCTTATACTTTCTTTATCTGACTTTTCCAAAAATTCTAGCTCCTGCGATAAGAAGGTGTATTCGGCTAGTAAAATTGTTTGCGGATCGGCGGTTGTTGCAAACCCTTGGTTCGAGGCTTGTTGAAATGTGGTCATTGCCAAAGTTACACCTTTTTCATAGGAAGTGCGCCCTTCTTCCTGCGTCAATACCAGCCGTTGCGAAAATTATGCTATTTATTAAGCCAGCCCTGTCCAAATTCAGCCTCCGCATCCGATAAATTCCAGCCTGCTAAATATTCTGCTCCTGCTTTTTCCTTAATTACTTTTGCTATATACGGAGGTATTGGGGCAGTTTTCATAAGGCGCATAGCTCCTTCTCTGTCTCCAGCATCCAATAATGTAAATGCCTTGTTAGAAATGGCTAGTTTTTCGTCAAGAGTCATAGTTTGGTTCTGCGGCATATATTCTCCTTGTCATAAATATACTGGAATTGGCAGTTATGGACAAGGGCAATTAACAAATAGCAATGTTAAAAAGCGTAGCGTGAGAAAATAAAGATTAATTTACGAATAAAAAATAAAGTTTTAAGAGTGCGCTTTCGGCATGATAGATAAAATTTTATATAAGTAATATAGTAAAATATATGTTTCATAAATATAAAGAGAGGAATGGCATGAAAAACACATTTAAAATTTTGGTAATTATAGCATTGGTAATAATAATCAGCGGCTGTACGAAGAAAACCGCCTCTCAATCAGAGTCCGAAACTGACCTCCAATCAGAGGTCGGCGAAATTGTTATAGATTTTACCGGTGTAGATGAGTCCGATTACGCCCCTTCTTCGGTACACTTATTCATTCCTAATAGTGAATACCCAAGACTCAAATTTACAACCAATGTTACCGTCAGGGATTTTAGTTGGCTATCCATCAGCCCTGTCTGGGACGAAAACGACGACATAGGCTGGGATGTTACAGATGTGTTGTATTTAATAGACAAATTTCTTCCGCAAAAGCCATTCGTTGTATCATGGGTGGAAGTGGGAATATTTCCAAATAGCGGCATTTCCTATCTTGATAAAAATGGGGAAAGAAAATATTTTATGCTGATGAGCAACGACTACGGAGGAGACCCTGAGGAAGAGGGATACGACGGGGGCTTAAGCCTTTCTGAATTTACTCCGGTCAGTGAATTTTTTCTTTCTAAACCCGCGATCATCGGGCAATACCGTAATGAGGAAGATTCGGATGCCGACCTTATCCTTGATATTGCGGAAAATTCTTATAAACTTAATGTAAAAGGCGCTTTATATACCGGTACTTATGAAGTTACTTATTCTTATGAGACATGGTATGTTTATCTTCCGAATATAAAGTGGGCGCATAATTGGATAAGAAATTTTGATGGCATTATAGATATTGATTGGGATAATATTGATTGGGATAAATTGACAGATGAAGAAACTTACGGCATTGATCTTTGGATAGAAGAAGGAGAAGTGTTAGTTTTCCAGAACCGCGGAAACCCTATGGCTCCTTATGAAATATTTGACGTGATTGACGAGAAGTTTGTGAGATTGATACCAATAAATGTACAAAGCCAAAGAAATTGGGACGCAACAGTGTCGCGCCCACTCTAAACTTGCCGTTGATAGTGCCGCCCAATTTTTTGCAATATGATTTAAAACATTTATTTTTAAGAAAACACATCTAGCATAGATGACTTATACCGATTATAATACAACAATGGAACTCGAAAAACTGATAATCCCCCGTTTTTTAAATTACGTCTGTTACGACACCGAAAGCGACCGCCATATAGAAGAAACCCCTTCCACGCAGGGACAGTGGGAGTTAGCGAAAATTCTGCGCGATGAGCTTTTGGCTCTTGGGTTGAAAGATGTAAAAATTACAGATCACTGTTATGTGATAGCCCGTCTGCCTGCAAGCCTGGCAAGCTCAGCTTGCCAAGAAAAAGAGAGCGCTCCTTGTATTGGGTTTCTCGCCCATCTTGATACGGCAAGTGATGTTTCGGGCAAGAACGTTAAACCTCAACTTATACAAAATTATAACGGAGAGAAAATAGAACTTGCTGACGGTCTTTGCCTTGACCCCGAAAAAGAGCCGGGGCTTACGGAGCAAAAAGGCAAGCCTATTATTCACAGCGATGGAACTACGCTATTGGGAGCGGATGACAAAGCGGGGATAGCGGAAATTATGGCTTCGGTGGAATATCTTGTCTCTAATCCGCAGATAGAGCATGGACAAATCGAAATTATTTTTACTCCCGATGAAGAAACCGGCAAGGGACTGCCTGAATTTCCGCTTGAGGAAATTAAATCCGCTTTTTGCTACACGGTGGACGGCGGCTCTTTAGGCGAAATTGAAAGCGAGTGTTTTAACGCGTGGAAAGCCGACATCGAATTTTACGGCAAAGTGATACATATAGGCCATGCAAGGGGCATACTCGCAAATGCGGCGCTTATGGCATCAACCTTTGCGACTCTTCTGCCGCGCAGTGAAAGCCCGGAAGCGACTGACGGCTACTACGGCTATTATTGTCCAATGGAAATTAAAGGCGATTTGGAAAAAGCGGCACTCGAAGTGTTTATTCGCGATTTTGAAAACTGCGGAATTGAACGGCGGATCATGGCGCTTGATGTTTTCGCGGAAACGGTAAAAGCTCAATTTCCCGGCGGTGAAGTAATTGTTAAAACTCAGCCTCAATACTATAATATGAAGTCAAAGGTAGATGAAAAACCCGAGGCGCTTGAAAGGCTTATGCAGGCGGCGCGTGATGCGGGAGTTGAATGGCATTTAAAGCCAGTGCGGGGAGGAACGGACGGTTCAAGGCTGGCGGAGCTTGGCATACCCGCTCCGAATATTTTTACGGGCGGACGTAATTATCACAGCCGTCTGGAGTGGGTCAGCGTGAGTGAGATGTGCGCAGCCTGTAAGGTAATCATCGAATTAATAAAGGGAACTTCTAAAAAATTTGATTTTTAGAAATTGCCACAAAACAAAGTTTATAAAAATAGGAGTTGAATTTTTATGGCGGAAACATTTACATTAACAACGTTTTTTAGCGAGCAAATAAAAAGAGTAGTCAAACAGGTAAAAGCTACAACTTTAATAACAGAAGATAATGTTTATCAGGAAGGCGACCCGAGTACTATGGCAGTTCTTGATGAAATGGTAGGGTCTTTACTTCTGCCCGGAAGCGGGTTGGATGGAATGAATCACCTTGAAGAACTTTTAGAAAAAGCCAAATCCGGGAAAGCGTGCCTTCTTCTTGTGGAGCATTACAGCAACATGGATCTTTCAATTGTTTCGTTATTGGCGCGAAAGGAAGGCGGCAAAGGCAAGGAAATAAGCGACGCGATCATCGCCATTGCGGGAATGAAATTAAACGAAGACAATCCCATTGTCGCCGCCTTTGCCGGAGCTTACGATAAGATTGTAATTTATCCAAGCCGCTCTTTGCAGGAATTGGATCCCGAAAAAGACAAGGCCGAAATCGCGCGAGGCAACGCCATTAACCGCGCCGCGATGAAGTCGCTTATCAGGCATAAATACAAGGGAAGAATTATCCTTGTATTCCCGTCTGGAACACGTTACCGCCCATGGGATCCTAATACTAAAAAAGGCGTGCGGGAGATTGATTCTTATATCCGCTCTTTTGACTATATGTGTTTTGTCACCATTAACGGCGAGCTTTTACATGTGCAGAAAACTGATATGTTGAATGACTCAGTAAGCAAGGATATTGTTCGCGTAACAGCGGGGCCTGTTACGGACTGTAATGAATTTCGTAACAAGGTGCTGGCAAAGACAACTGAAGAAGATAAAAAACAAGCGGTTGCAAATGAGATAATGAATGAACTTGAAAGAATGCATACTGCCGCAGAAATAGAAAGATTAAAACTTTTAAAAAAATGATATTAAGTGGCGCAACTTTCGCCTAACAGGAAAAAGCTGCGCCACATACCGGTAAACCTTTGCTTTAAAAAATTTACCAGTTACCGCCACCGCCGCGTTCACGGCGTGGTTTATCCATCGCTTCGTTTACGCGCAGTTGACGACCGTCAAATTCACGGCCGTTTGTGCCAGCAATTGCCGCCGCTGCTTCTTCATCGCTGCCCATTTCGATAAAGCCGAACCCTTTGGAGTTGCCGGTTTCACGATCGAAAATGATCTTAGCTGACGCGACGCTGCCAAAACCTGAAAACAGGTTTTTCAGACCATCCTCGGTGGTGTTGTAGGAGAGGTTACCGACATACAGTTTCTTCGCCATTGAGAAAATTCCTTCGCCCGGAACAAACAGGATCGTAGTTAAGCGATACCCGATTGCTTTTGCGTCCGAGCGGCGCCGGTATCATTCATAACAATGTTTAAAACAACGTCTCAAACAATGTCACAGACGATACCTGAATTAATTTTCTGGCTATGCCAGACAATTAATCCGGTGGACTTACGTCCAAGTATTCACATCCGCACAAGCGAATGAATTAAATTTCTCCTGTTTTGAAAACAAGAGAAAGTCAATGCATAATTGTTAAGGGAAAAAAAATAAAAGGTAACAGACAAGAACAGAACCCCTAAACCTCGCGGTTTTTTAAAAAATCCGCCAAAACAGTCTCTACTCAATTTCTAAAAATCATCCAACTAGTAAAAATATAAACTTATGAAAAATTAATGTCAATACTTTTTGAAAAAATTTATCCATATAATAGCTTTATAGCGGTTTTTATATTAGAGGCCGATTTTAGCCCCTGAATGGGCGTTTCCGGGACGGGGCCTAAAAATGAGCCAAAACCAAGCGCAGAAGCGGTTTTTACCCGGCTTGAAAGGCGGTGAATAGGCCGAATTTCCCCGGTTAGGGACAGTTCGCCCGCAATTGCCAAGTCGCCAGGCAGGGCAAGCCCCGTCCGCGCTGAGTATAAAGCGCAGGCAAGGGCCAATTCCACTCCTACCTCGGTTATTCGGATGCCTCCCGCAGCATTTACATACAAATCTTGATCCGACAGCCTTAACCCCGATTTTCCCTGCAAACTCAAATGTTTTTCCAAAGCGGCAGAAATGCGCGAAACCCTGCCTGAATCGATTTTATCGGAAAAAACACGGCTGATTGTCCCTTTGGCGGGAATTGTAAGCGCCTGTATTTCCACGAGTATCGTTCTTGTCCCCTCAAGAACCGCAGCAGTCGCCACTCCGGCGGGCAAATCCCCTTCGCGCCTTACAAGAAACATCCGGCCTGTGTCTTCTACGGGAGTTAGCCCGCGCTCCCCCATCGTGAAAATCCCGATTTCATCCGTAGAGCCAAACCGATTTTTTACTGCGCGTAAAAAACGACAATCGGCGTTTCCGTTTAAACCGGCAGTCTTATCGTTTTCCTCAAAATAAAGAACGGTGTCCACCATGTGTTCAAGAGTTTTTGGGCCGGAGATAACTCCCTCTTTTGTAACATGCGCCGTTAAAAACAAAGCAGCGTCATGTTCCTTAGCCCACGAGATTAACTCAAAAGTGCAAAACTTCATCTGGGTTACGCCGCCCGGCGCGGAATCCGCATGTTCGGAATAAAGCGTTTGAGTGGAGTCCACTAAAACAAGAACGGGTTTAACTTTATTTAAAACGGTCTCAATTTCTTCAAGGTTTCCCGAGCAGAGAATTTCAATGCGCTCCATGACGCTTTTATCCGCGCTTAAGCCAAGCCTGTCCGCCCTGAGCCGTAACTGCCCTGCGGACTCTTCGCCGGAGACGTATAAAACGCGACCCTTTGTTAAAGCTGCTGCGGCGGTTTGCAGAATCAATGTTGACTTGCCTATTCCCGGTTCTCCGCCGACAAGAATGGCTGAACGTTTCATAATGCCGCCGCCAAGTACGCGGTCAAGTTCGCCGATACCGCTGCTTATGCGGCTGCCTTCCATTGGGTCTACTGCGGAAAGAGGCATTGTTTGCGCTACCCCACTGTCTTTTCCCGCTGAGCCGCGTTTGTTAAAGTTTTCATTTTTAAGGACAGTTTCTACAAGGGTGTTCCATTCGCCGCATTCAGGACATCTGCCAAGCCACTTTGATTCTTCACGCCCGCAAGAGGAACATTTATAAATTATGGTTTTTTCTTTTTTCATTATTTAGCTAAATAAACCGATTTATCTCCATGAACGCCGACTAGTTGTTTGTTTACATGGTCAACCGATAAATCCATAGCTTCCAGCGGTATAGCGCCAAGCAGAATATCAGTTGCCATTGGCATAACTACCGCTTCCGCTATGGCTCTGCGGTTTTTCCAGCGAATCTCAACCGCTTCAGTTAAATCGTGCGTAGAGAGGGAACCGTCAGCCATACTGGATTCTACTTTGCCTACCGTTGAAAGCCCTAATTTCTGGCGAATTTCTTCATTAATTATAAGTGTCCATGCGCCTGTGTCGGGTATCGCGTCAAGGGTTATAGTGCGAGGTTCATTAAGCAAGCCGCAGGCGGCACGTACATCGTCTTTTGCGTTGGTTAATATGATTTTCTCGTAAAATGTTCCCATGTATATATGCTATAACATCGACAAATATTGTCAAGGGTAATTCGCGTAGCCGGATAGCTGCTAAAAAGCTACGCCTTTTAGCTAGGGAATTTTGCCAAAGAGAAATATACAGTACTTATTGTCTTTTTACTACTCACCGCACAACTCCCGGTCTCACAAGCGCCGCATTCAACGCACCGCATCTGCACCCTTCGCTAATCGCTTCGCAAAAACTCGCTCCGTCTCCAAGTGCGGCGGCAAGCCCGGCAGTAAATGCGTCTCCGCAGCCGGTGGAATTAACCGCTTTCACGGGCTGGACTTCAATTTCAAAAAACTCATTCGCATCAGTAGCAATAATCTTCCGGCTGCCATTGGTAAGGATAACGCCGCAGTTGTGTTTTTGCGCCATGTCCAGTACCGCTGATTTTATCCTATCCTTTGCCACGTCATCTATCGCTATCAACTCGTTGTTCTTGATTAACTCAGGCGCAAAGTCGGCGGCAAATTCAAAAAGGTTCGGCTTTACAATGTCCGGCTGATATTTCAAACTTTCCGTTAAATCTTTTCCTTTTACATCAAGAATAACTTTTGCTCCCTTTTCTTTTACCCTTTGCGTCATGGCGGGAATTACAGCGTCAGAAAATCCCGCCGCTTTCGTGTCGGAAATTATTACCCAACTCAAGTCTGCGGTGTCTGTAAGAATATGCTCAAACTTTTCCAACAGCCGCCCCTCAGTTCCGGCACTAACTGGTTCAGATTCTTCGATCAACTCCGTAACAGTACTGTCCGCCTCTGAAAGCAAAGTGTAACAAAAACGGATTTGGCTTTCGCTCTCAACCCACTGCACGGAGAGCTTGTCCTTATCGCAGAGTGAAAGAAACAGCGCCCTCATGCCGCCGCCAAGTTGCGTAAGATGTACCGCTTTTTTTCCAAGTTGAGTTAAAACACGGGTAACATTGACCCCCTTGCCGCTTGCGTCAAGGCGATGGACTCCCGTCCTGTTCACAGTCCCCGGATATATTGAGGGAAAGCGAAGGGTTTTTTGCAGGGTGGGGTTAAGACAGATGGTTAGAAAGGACATATAGTATGTTAAGTGATAGTTGCGTTTTTGCCAATAGATTGCTTACATTACTATTAAAACGGCTAGTGTACCTCAATATAGACAACAAAATGTTGCATTATAGAATGTAAAAACACTTGACAAAATATAATACATAATGTAACATAATTATAATGGTGAAAGAAACATTGAAGGTTGGACAAAAGCCAACTAAAGCGCAAATTAAAGAGATTAGGCTTGCTGAAAAAAAGCCTATAAAATACACAGATGACGCTCCACGCCTTACCGAAAAAGAGTTAGCCGAATTCAAGCAAATCAATTCAGAAAACAGGAAAAAAATACCCTGCACATTACGAATATCGAAAAAATCCCTTGAATGGTGGAAATCTCTTGGCGAAGGGTATACTTCGGCTATGGCACGAATGTTGGAAGACGCTCAAAACCATCCTGATATTTTGAGAAAGATTATTTAATCCTCTTATACGCCTTAATCTCCTGACGCAACCTTGCGGCAAGTTCCGCTCTTGGGACACGAACCTGCTCCATTGAATCACGGAAGCGCAGGGTAACAGTGCCGTCTTCTTTGGACTGGTAATCCACGGTAACGCAGAAGGGAGTGCCCGCTTCATCTTGCCTGCGGTAACGCCTGCCAATCGCTCCCGCCTGATCGTAATCGGTGGCGTAGTCCTCTTTCAGTTCCGCGCGAATGTCCTGTGCTAGTTCCGCAAGACCGTCTTTTTTCATCAAGGGGAGAATGGCGACGGTAACCGGAGCAAGATCGGGGTGGAAACGCAGAACCGTGCGCCAGTCGTCATCGTTGCCTTTTTCGGCGACTTGCTCCTCGTCGTAGGCGTCGCAGAGAATCATCAACAGGTTGCGGGTAAGACCGGCGGAAGTTTCGATGATGTAGGGAATGTAACGCTCGTTGTTGTTGTCCTGATCGATGTACTGCATATCTTTGCCGGAGAATTCGGTATGCCGCTTAAGATCGTAATCGGTTCTGTTGTGAACGCCCTCAAGCTCACGCCAGCCCATCGGGAACAGGTATTCGATGTCGTAAGCGTATTTCGCGTAGTGCGCAAGCTCGTCCGATCCGTGCTGATGCCAGCGCAGATGATCCATCTTAACACCGAGTTTTTCGTAATATGCCCAACGCTGTTTGCGCCATTCGGAAAACCATTCTTCGTCCGTGCCGGGTTTTACAAAATACTGCATTTCCATCTGCTCGAATTCGCAGGTGCGGAAAATAAAGTTCTTGGTAACAATTTCGTTACGGAACGCCTTGCCGATTTGCGCGATGCCAAACGGCACTTTCATTCTGCTGGACTGGATAATATTTTTATAGTTGACATAAATGCCCTGGGCGGTTTCGGGACGAAGGTAGATGATACTCGCTG
>NZ_BDHF01000038.1:0-15689 GCF_054786115.1 Treponema sp. R80B11-R83G3
GTGTGTATAAGAGACATATAGCGGATTATACCGCCGCAATAAGGCTGAAACCGAATGATATAAACTTCTTTTATCTTAGGGCGGCTGCAAATTTGCTTTGCGCATAATAATAGCGTAAGCGCATAAAATTATTAAAAACCATGCTTACTCCGCAGCAAAGCATAATGTCTTTTTTCAAGAAATCTTCCAATTGTTGTTTCTGTTTTCCGTGCGGCTGTTGTTTGTCGGGACATCGTATAATCATGACAATATGCTCTTCATAAATGGAAGTAAGCGCTTCGGGAAAAATGTCGTTAATATGTTTAATATCCAAAATTGATATAATTGGAATCTTTATGTCGGAGGAAGCGGTAAAGGTGACAATGCAGAAATGGTCGTCAAGTTTCCATTGAAACCTGTAAAGGTAATTGGAAATTATATCTGCGGAAATATTAACGCCGTCCAGCAGACTGTCCACCCAGTTGGCCTTATTTTCAGCAATTTGCATATAGATACTGTGGTTTTGAAAATACAGCTTCAAAACTATAGCGATGATAACAAGGGTTTCTTTCTGCCCATCGGTAAAAGGTTCGTTCATGTCCACTGACCCAATGGCGCCGTAGAGTTTGCCGTCTATCCAAATATTTATCCCTAACGTGGAATGGGCAGAGTCATTCACAGGATGAAGATTAAGGATTTGATCGCTCTTTTGAGCGATATGCAAGGAAATTTTGTGTATTTCTTCAGGAGTATAAAAATTATTCATTACAAATCCGGGCACATTGACTTTTTCCCAAATTGTTCCTTGGGTGGGGCAAGAAATAGAACCGGCGGCGCCTATAACGCTCAAATTATTATTCATAACGAGTATAGGGTTGACCAGCTTTTGCGCCGCGATATTCAAAAAAACATCAATAGGTTTGTGGTTAATAACGGCCATAAGAAGCGAGTTATACCACGCGTCAAAAGATGCAAGGAAAGCGTTCCCCGTTTGAACAATCATCTCAGCCGGAACGCTTTTCTGGAGATGAATAACCGTGTCGGCTTTTTCAGGCAGGTTTTTAGGAATATTGCCGCAAATGACAATGTGTTTTGGGCAATTCTCACAAATACCCTTTGTAAATTTGTCAGAATTGACGACATACATATAATCGGGGTCAGTTTCGGTAAGTTCAGCAGAATAATAGTGAAACCCGCGAATTTGCGCCTTTATATTGCTTATTTTATGCAAAACAGGCTTGTATCCTGAAAATCCGTCAACAATAATTCCTAAAGTCAGATTCATTTACTGCCTCCCGCTTTCGTCAAATATGACGAAAACTCAAATATCATTTTTATTATATGAACATATATTGTTCACTGTCAAGCGAATAAAATATATATACATTTATTATGATTTGATGTACCATGTTAAAAATTGAGATAATAGGAGGACTTTTATGAAAGTTGCGATTAATGGTTTCGGGCGCATCGGGCGTCTGGTGTTCCAGGCTCTGGTAGGACAGGGGTTGCTTGGAAAAGACAAAATTGACGTGGTAGCGGTGGTTGATATTTCCACAGACGCGAAATACTTTGCCTATCAGTTAAAATACGACTCAACACAGGGTCAGATGAAAGCCGACATCGGCACCGATGGTGATGATGTTCTGGTGGTCAACGGCCACAAAATTAAATGTCTGTCCGGCAAGGGGCTTACTCCGGATCAGCTTCCCTGGAAAGAAATGGGAATCGACTATGTGGTAGAATCCACCGGCATATATACCAACGAGAAGGCTTACGGCCACATTGCCGCCGGAGCAAAAAAGGTCATTATTTCAGCGCCCGGTAAATCTGCCGATGAATCCAAACCGGTTAAGACCATCGTCATGGGCGTTAACGAGAATGAATACGATCCTGCAAAGCACCATGTGCTGTCCAACGCGAGCTGTACCACCAACTGTCTCGCTCCGGTGGTTCATGTAATACTTAAAGAAGGCTTTGGTATCGAAACCGGTCTTATGACCACCATTCACTCCTATACCGCCACACAGAAAACCGTAGACGGCGTTTCACAGAAGGACTGGAGAGGCGGACGCGCGGCGGCTATCAACATTATTCCCTCCACAACCGGCGCGGCAAAAGCCGTAGGCGAAGTGCTTCCCGTTACTAAGGGCAAACTCACCGGCATGAGCTTCCGCGTTCCCACGCCCACAGGCTCGGTAGTAGACCTGACATTCCGCGCTGATAAAGACACATCTATTCAAGAAATTGACGCCGCCATGAAGAAGGCTTCGGAAACCTACATGAAAGGGGTTCTTGCTTATTGCGACGAGGAAATCGTTTCAACCGACATCATTCACAATACCCACACTTCAATCTATGACAGCAAAGCCACCCTTGAAAACAACCTCAAAGGCGAAAAACGCTTCTTTAAGGTAGTTTCATGGTACGACAACGAGTGGGGCTACTCGAATAAGATTGTCGATTTGATAAAGTACATCGATAAGAAATAGTGAACAATGAGCAATTAGCAATGAGAAATGAGCAATGAGCAGTGAGAAATGTAATTAAGCTATGCGTGGAACTAACACGAATAGATAACATACAACAACATTGCTCATTGCTAATTGATAATTGCTAATTGATAACATTGCTCATTAATTGATAAAGGAGTAAATCATGATCAAGACCGTAAAATCAGTTAACCTGAAAGGCAAGCGCATAATAATGCGCGTGGATTTTAACGTTCCCATGAAGGACGGGGTAGTGCAGGACGATACGCGAATTGTCGCGGCAATTCCTACCATTAAATATATTCTGGAGCAGGGAGTTAAATCCCTAACGTTAATGTCGCACTTGGGCGATCCTTCCAAAGACGCGAAAAAAGCGCAGGAAAAAGCCGAGAAGGACGGCAAAACATTTGACAAGGATGCGTATATCAAGGGCAAGCACCGCATGGCTCCTGTTGCCGCGTATCTTGAAAAAAAACTTGGAAAGCCGGTAATTTTCGCGGGAGAAGACGGCTGTTACGGGAAAAAGGCTTTTATCGAAAGCCAGCCTGACGGCTCCATTATCATGCTGGAAAATACGCGCTTCCACAAAGAGGAAACCTCTAAAGAACCGGCTGAGTTGGACAAGCTTGCGAAAGAACTTGCCACCTACGGCGACATATTTGTAAATGACGCGTTTGGAACCGCACACCGCGATCACGCTTCAACCGCTTCTATCGCGAAGTTTGTGCCGGTCTCCGTGGCGGGCTTTTTAATGGAGAAGGAAGTCAACTACCTTGAGCCGATTGTTACCAATCCCAAAAAACCGTTAGTCGCGATTATCGGCGGCGCGAAAGTTTCGTCTAAAATCGCCGTGCTTGAAAGCCTGCTTAAAAACGCAAGCGCTCTTGTAATCGGCGGAGGTATGGCGTATACGTTCTTTAAAGCGCAGGGGCACAAGATAGGCAAATCGTTAGTTGAAGACGATCAGCTTGGTACGGCACAAAAAATTCTTGACGCAGCGAAAGCCGCGAATGTGCAGATTGTTCTGCCGCTCGATCAGGTCGCCGCGACAAGTTTTGACGCATCCTCGACGCCAATTCCCGTTGACGGACTTGATCTTCCCGACAATTTGCTTGGACTGGACGTAGGGCCAAAGACGATTGCCAAATACAAGGAAGTTCTCGCTATTGCCAAGACAATCGTTTGGAACGGACCTGTCGGCGTATTTGAATTTGACGCTTTTGCCAAAGGCACTGAAGAAGTGGCGAAACTTGTCGCTGAAGCGACAGGCAGAGGGACGATTACCGTAGTTGGCGGCGGCGATTCTGTCGCGGCGGTGAACAAGTTCTCTCTCGCGGATAAGATGAGCCATGTCAGTACGGGTGGCGGCGCGTCATTGGAATTGCTTGAAGGCAAGAAACTTCCCGGTATTGAAGTTTGCCGAGGAAAAAAACGGAAAGGGAAGAATAGAGACTATTTTTCTTTTCGTTACCATGCGTGTTGAATCAAAATTGCAACTCTGTTAAAATAATAAAATGAGATCGCTTGGTATAAATATTGGTTCAACCAGCCTGAAAATGGCTTTATTGGAAGACAATAAACCCGTATGGACGGCTTTTACTCCCCACGAGGGGGATTTTAGCGCGGCGGTGCATAAGCTTTTGACGGAAGGAAAAGTCCCCGAAGGCATTCCGGCTCTTGTAACAGGCAACGAAGGCCGCTTTATGTTCGATATTAGCGGCACTTTGGAGCCGCTCTGCGTTGAGGCGGCGCTGCGAAGCCTTGAAATTAAAGCCGACGCTGTAGTCAGCATGGGCGGTGAAGACCTTATCGTTTATTCTTTGGATTCAGACGGCAAAATAATTAACAGTTTTTCGGGCAATAAATGCGCGAGCGGGACTGGCGAATTCTTAAAACAACAGCTTGCCCGTATGGACATGACTCTGGACGATATTGATAAGGTTCCCGACACCGCCAAAGTGTACGCCCTTTCCACGCGCTGTTCCGTATTTATGAAAAGCGACTGCACGCACAGGCTAAACAAGCGTGAGGCGACAAAAGACGATATTGTACTGTCGCTTTCCGACGTAATGGCTGTTAAAGTTATCGACTTCTTAAAACGCGCGAAGGTAACATCGGGCAGGGTAGCCCTCACAGGCGGCATCACTCTTAACCGCCACATTATCCGCTTTATCCGAGAGAAAGCCCCCAATATTGAATTTATCATTCCCGACACCGCCCCTGTTTTTGAAGCGTTGGGAGCCGCCGTTATGGCGTTGCATTCGGGGAGTAAACTGCCTTCCGCTGACAATTTGCTTAGAGCTAACGATGTCCGCTTCGGCTCGTTGGAAGCGTTACGTGATTGGAAGGACAAAGTAAAAGTTTTTGAAAAATCAGACGGCAAAGTGCAAGCCGGACGCAAATATATTTTGGGCGTTGACGGCGGTTCTACCACCACAAAAGCGTGTCTTGTTGACATTGACAGTTTTGAAATTACAGCAAGCCATTACGGACGCACTCACGGCGATCCTGTGAAGGCGCTCAAGGAGTGCCTTGCGATCATTCAGGAAAAAATAATCGCCGACACAGGCGGAAAAAAAATTGACATTTGCCTTGTCGCCACAACAGGCTCAAGCCGCGAAATACTGGGCGTGTTTTTGGAAACGCCGGGAGTCTACAACGAAATTATAGCTCACTCTGTCGGCACGACATACTTCGATAAAGAAGTAGAGACAATTTTTGAAATTGGCGGACAGGATGCAAAGTATGTTCTTCTTAAAAACGGCGTGCCTATTGATTACGCCATGAACGAAGCCTGCTCCGCAGGAACAGGCTCATTTTTGGAAGAGTCCGCCGCAGGAGACTTGTCAATTCACAGCGCGAAAGATATTGGTCCCATAGCGTTAAACGCGCCTTCGCCTTGTAAATTCGGCGAACACTGCTCTGCGTTTATTAACAGCGATATTCGCAAGGCGGTTCAGCAGGGTGCGGGCAGGGAAAATATTACCGCTGGTATTGTATGTTCCATAGTATCGAATTATCTTAACCGTGTTGTAGGCAACCGCACCATAGGCGGCAAGATTTTCCTTCAAGGCGGAGTTGCAAAAAACCCGGCGGTTCCTCTGGCTTTTGCCATGCTGTTGAACAAGGAAATCCTCGTTCCGCCGTCTCCTGAGCTTATGGGCTGTTTCGGCGTTGCGTTACTTGCAAAGCGAAAAAGAGACGATGGGCTTCTTGCGGAGCAGGCAATCGTGTTAGACAACATTATTAACCGTGAGATTGGCTATGAGCGCGTCTTTAAATGCCAGTCTTGCGAAAACCTTTGCCCGATTCAAGTGTTAAATGTAAACAATCACAAATATATGTTCGGCGGACGTTGTAACAAATACACAAATATGCGTAAGCAGGTAAAAGACGTGCCTGTGTTTGATTATGTCGAAAAACGGCAAAAGATGTTATTTGAAGAATTTGCCGCTCCAGTAAACGGCGAGCAAAAATTCAAACGTGATTTTGTTGTCGGCATTCCTCGTGCTTTTTCCGTGCATACGCTTTATCCGCTTTACAGTTGGTTCTTTTATGAGTTGGGCATTAAAACGTTTCTTTCTACGGAAGTTGCTCATGCTGGAGTGGCGAGGGCTGAATCAACCTACTGCTTCCCGGCGGAAATCGCACATGGGGCGATTCAGGATTGTTTGGACAAAAAAGCCGACTATGTGCTTCTGCCGCATTTCCGTGATATGCCGAGTTATGAAGAAAAAGTACACGCTAATTTTTGTCCGATTACTCAAGCTCTTCCTTATTACATGGGAAAAGCTTTCCCCGACATTGATAAAAAGAAATGGCTTCCGCTTGTTGTAAGTTTTAAGTTCGGCGAAGGCAAAGCGTTTGAATTATTTTGCGAGATGACAAAACTTTTAGGCATTAGCGAAGCGGAAACAAAAACTGCGTTTGATACGGCGTGGGCAAAACAGAAAAGTTATTTTGAAGCTGCTGAAAAAATGGGTCTTCAAGCGTTGGAAGACGCGCGTAAATCCGACCGGCCTGTTATTGCCGTTCTGGGCAGACCGTACAACGCTTTCACGCCCGAAGCGAATATGGGTATTCCGCGCAAGTTTACAACACGCGGCTATTCAATCATCCCGTTTGACATTTTGCCGTTCCGTGACGAAATTATTTTCCCGAATATGTACTGGTTCTACGGACAGCAGGACTTAAAAGCGTCAAAGCTTCTTAAAAAAGAAGATAACATTTATCTTACGTTTGTTTCAAACTTTTCGTGCGCCCCCGATTCATTTATTCTGCATTATGTGAAATGGATGATGGGGCAAAAACCATTCCTTGTGCTTGAGTTGGATTCCCATTCCGCAGACGCGGGAGTTGATACCCGCGTAGAGGCGTTCCTCGACATTATCGACGGTTACAGGGCGAAGAAAGCTCAGTTTGAAGAAGAACGCTACGACAACGGCATGAGGTTTGTCTGTGAAAAAATGTATTCAGGTGAATTTGACTTGCGCATAGACAACATAAAAACAGGGGAGAGAATCCCGGTTATAGACAACAAGAGGGTAAAAGTGCTTCTGTCCAACATGGGGAATATTTCCACCGAATACATGGGAGCCGCCATTCGCAGTTTAGGCATTAACGCCGAGGCAATGCCTGTTGCTACAGCCAAAACAATTCAGGCGGCAAGAGCGCACGCTTCGGGTAAAGAGTGCGTGCCAAGCCATTTAGTTTTGGGCAGCGCGTTGGAATTTTTCTTCAGCGACAGGTACCGCAAAGACGAGCTTTACCTTCTCTTTGTGCCGATTACAACCGGCCCTTGCAGGACAGGCCAGTATTATATCTTCTACGAAAACCTTTTCCGCGATTTGCGCCTTGAAAATGTAGTGGTCTTTATCCTCTCCGCGGATAATTCATACACTGAGCTTGGACCAAGTTTCGCGAAAGAGATGTGGAAAGGATTAGTGTTATCCGACTATTTAAAAGACATTCAATGCTCTCTTTTGGCGGCTGCGGTTGATCCCGTTAAGGCGGAAAAAGATTATGAACATTCATGGCGCAAAGTTATGCACGCTGTAGAACACAACCCAAAAGCGCTGTGGAAAGAGCTTAAGCATGTCGCGGCGGATGTAAAAAAAATACCGTTAAAAAGAAAAGTCGCGGATTGTCCGCGCGTGTTGATTGTCGGCGAGATTTATGTGCGCAGAGATGATTTTGCCGTGGGCGAATTAATCGAACTTATGAGCGAGAGGGGTATCGTTGTAAAAGTCGCCGGCGTAAGCGAATGGATTCATTATCTGGACTTTGTGCGCGAATACGCGCTTAAAAAACTTATCAAACTGCGAAAACCCGGCACAAGGTTGTTCTCCAAGCCGTCAATGGACATGAAAAAACTTCAAATTGAAGAATGGTGGAAACATCATATAGAAAAGAAAGTCCTTTCTATTTTGGAGCCGACCGGCCTTATACCCAAAACGCCCCACGATATGCGCCATATAATGAAGTACACGGTGAAACATTTTGTTAACTTGGAACTCAATTCAGAGATAGCGGTTTCTTCCGGTTCGGCGGCGGCGGCAATGGACGAAGGTTATTCAGGCATAGTGAATATAAGCCCGTTTGCCTGCCTTATCGGGCGCGTAATCGAAGGGTTGTTCACCCCGTGGGCGCGTGAGCGCAATTACCCGACACTGTCGGTGGAAGTTGACGGCAACCTTTTGCCGCCGAATATTGTTAACAAGTTAAATATTTTTATGGTTAATGTATTGCGTTTTAAGGGCGGCGGCGATCTTTCAACGTTAGTTGATAAAGCAAGCGGGGGAGAGTCAGCGTGAAAAGACTTGAAAAAAGCATAGAATCGCTTCTTGAAAATTATGACGCTTACGGAATGGTTAATCATTCGGGCGCGGTGAATCTTCCGGGAAGGGAAAGCATCGACAATATTTTATTGGACTTTGAAAAACTGCTTTTTCCCGGTTTTCTGGAAAATGTATGCACGGACAAGGAAGCTTTGCGGAAACTCACTATGGGAAAAGTAAAAAAATTATCTATGGCGTTAAAACGCGAAGTGGAGAAGAGTATTGCTTTTTCCGTGCGGCACGGGGCGTTAAATTGCAAGCATGAAGGCTGCGGGGCGGTAGCCGCCCTTGTTGTTGAGGAATTTTTTGAAGAACTTCCGAAAATCAGAGTCATTTTAGAAAAAGATTTGGAAGCCGCCGTGCGCGGAGACCCGGCGGCGAAGAGCGACAATGAAGTGATTCTTTCCTATCCCGGTTTTCAGGCTATTTCCGTTCATAGAATAGCGCATTTTTTCTGGATGCGGCAGGTTCCCATTATCCCGCGTATGATGAGCGAGATTGTCCACGGACGGACGGGCATTGACATTCATCCTGGCGCGGACATAGGCGAGTCATTTTTTATTGATCACGGGACAGGCGTTGTAATAGGGGAAACTACGGTTATAGGGAAAAATGTTAAGCTTTATCAGGGCGTTACGCTTGGTGCGCTTTCAGTGAAAAAAGAGGAAAGCAATTGCAAGCGCCACCCTACTATTGAAGATAATGTGACAATTTACGCTAACGCGACAATTCTTGGCGGGGAAACTGTCATTGGCAGAGGCAGCATTATTGGCGGCAGCGTCTGGATAACGCAGTCCGTCCCGCCGGAAAGCAAGGTGTACAAATAATATGCCGTTAAATCAATACATAATTGCTGTTATTCTGGATGATGGTCGCAGCGTAATTTCTCGCATACGATTTTCTCCTCCAAAAGATATTGTATTGGGCTCTGGGGTAGTTATCCATGCTGTGATACAACTGTCCAAGTTTGTTTAATTGCATGATATAATTTGAATGCTCTTTGCCAAACGTGTTTTCTCTGATGGCTTTTGCCTCAAAATAACAGCTTTCTGTATTTGAAAATTTGCCCATGCTGTAATACACCGTCCCTAAATTGATCAATGCAGCGGCATAATTCGGATGATCTTTGCCATATATCTTTTCATTAATGGATTTTACTTCAAGATAACAGGCAAGCGATTTTTTATAATTGCCTATTTTATGATATAACAATCCCAAATTATTTAATGTGTCCGCGTATTCACAATGTTTTTTTCCAAGATTTTTACTCTTAATGGTTTTCGCTTCCAATAAACAGCATTCGGCTTTTTCATAATCGCCCATTTTGACATATAACAATCCCAAGTTGCTTAAGGAAACGGCATAACCTGTATAGTTATTCTCCGGATTTTTTTCATAGATGTTTTTCAGCGCTAATAAAAAGTATTCGGCGTTTTCATAGTCATTTAAAGAAAAGTATAATCCGCCCAAGACGTTTAAGGAGACGGCATAATCGGGATGGTTTTTCCCTAAAGCTTTTTCCCGAATAAACAGCGCTTTCAGATAACATTTTTTGGATTTTTCATAATCATTAATTTTGCCGTATAACATTCCTAAATTATGCAATGTTTGCGCGTAATCGGCGTTATCTTTTCCCAATACATTTTCCTGAATAGTTTTTATCTCCAAATAACATTCAATCGCTTTTTCATAATTACCCATAGCGTAATACGCATTTTTTAAATTAGCCAGCGCTTCCACATACGAAACATTTTCTTTACATGACATTTTTTCCAAAATGGCTTTTTCCTCAAGATGATATTTTTGGGCATTGGCGTAATCGCCGATACTGTAATATAACACTCCCAAACTATGTAATGATTGGACATATCCGGGATGTTCTCTGCCCAAGTTATCCTTAAAGATGTTTTTTGCTTCAATAAAACATTCTGTCGCCTTAAAATAATTATTTTGGTTAGAATAGTGCATTCCCAATTTTAAGTAGCAATCTCCTTTTATCGTTTGTGTAATAACATTCGACTTTTTGTTATTTTCCATGGTTCTTAATTTCATTATTTCCTCCTGTTTTAATATGGATATAAAAGCCGCTTTTTTATTGTTTGTCGCCTTAATACCCGTCGCTAAACGGTAGATATTATGTTTAAATAGATTTTTAATATCCTTTCACAATGAAAAGTAAGAAAAAACAGGGCTATCGGCAAGGAAAAACCGCAATTTATTAATAAAAACATGAAAAATCTGAATTAAAGCGCTTAATTACTTGCATAAAGTTTGCATTTTTAGTAGACTCATAAATATATTTATTAATTCGATTAATCAGTCTTACTTCTTTAGAGGTTAGACTTAAATTGGAGTCAACAGATGGGTGTTTTAACGGTAGTTTTATTGGTCTTTTTCGTTATTGACGCGGTTTTACTTGTATTATTGGTCCTGATTCAAAATGAAGAAGGGGACAGTCTTGGCGGAATATTTGCCGGTGGTTCAAATACCGCTTTTGGTTCCCGCTCGGGTAATTTTCTTACCCGCGCTACCACTGTTTTAGGAGCTTTGTTTCTAGTCATCAGTCTGGGGTTGGCCTTGCTCAGCCGCACTCCCGCAGGAACGGGCATTGAGAAAGAAATAAAGGAGCTTACCACTCAAGAATCGGGAAGCAACTGGGTGGAAGAAGCGATAAATCCCCGCTCCACGGACGACGCATCTGTCCCTGACGATAATGATGAAAACAGCAATAGTGACAAATAAGGATGTCAGCCGAAAAAGATAGGAGGTTTTAATGAACCTTCAAGACATATTATTGCCCGCGTTCATCAAAGTCAATTTGAAAGCGGAAAACAAAAATGAAGCGTTTAAAGAGCTTGTAAATCATTATTGTAAAACCGATAATTCCCCTTCGTATGATCAAATTCTGGACGCGATAATAAAACGCGAGGCAAAGATGTCTACGGGAATTCATAAGGGAGTCGCCATTCCCCACGGCAAGACTGACGCCGTTAAGAAAATTTGCGGCGTGCTTGGTATTTGCGAAAAAGGAGTACAGTACGATTCTTTGGACGGAGAACCCGTACATCTTCTTTTTATGATAGTTTCCCCAATTGAAGATTCAGATAATTTTCTGCTGATGTTAAAGCATCTTGCCCAGCTAATAGAAATTCCCCAGTTTATAACTGAACTGCGTTCTCAAAAAGATTCGCAAAGCGCGTTTAATGTTATCTGCAAATTCGAAGAAACGCTTTCCGGCAAGTGATTTCCAACGCAGCGTACCGCCGTTATCGCGTATTCCAAAAACTCAAGTTTCCACGCGTGTAAAAAAAAGCCGCTCTTTTTGCCGAACTTTTTCCCGCCGTATTTTTTATCGCCCGCCAGCGGATGCCCGTGAAACGCGGCCTGCGCGCGTATTTGATGCGTCCTTCCGGTGGCGATTTGTACTTTTATTAACGTATAATTGCCATCGGAGGCAAGAGGCGTAACTTTTGTAACTGCGGTTTTACCGCCACCGGCATTACCGTGTGAAATAAAGGTTTTTTTCTTTTCTTTGTCGCGGATAAGTTCGTCCTGCCAGTTTTCTTCGCTCTTTACATTCCCCTCCACAACCGCCAGATAAGTTTTACGCACCTTCCTTTCCCGCAGAAGAGAGCTAAAAAGGCGCGCGCCTTCTATGCTTGTGGAGAAAATAACAATGCCGCTTGACGGTTTGTCAAGCCTGTGCAAAGGTCCGGGTTTAAAAGACAGGGACGGCGGCAATTTATCAGCGAGAAAAAACCGAACCATGTCGTCTAAGCTGTTATCTCCGTGAACCGCAAGCCCAGCCGGTTTATTAACGGCTATCAGCCCCAAACCTTGCCATAGAATTTCCGGTGGGGGAAACTGGCGTACCGGCTGAGGACGCGGTTGCATATTTTCTAAAGAAGGTATGGAAATTTTTACGCCGCATTTAACGCGGTCATCCGCTTTTCCGGGCTTTCCGTTTACAAGCACTTTTTTCTGGCGTAAGAGGCGGTAAATTAACGGCAGCGGAAAATCGGCAAGCGCTTTGCGCAGGAGCCTGTCAAGCCTGCGCCCATCGTCGTTTTCTCCCGTAATAAGTTCCATATATTATCATTTATACCGTATTTTTACCGTTATTTCACCCGTAACGCCAAAATATATCCTATTGACAAAAACCGCGTATTAATGGATTATAATGAAATGACAGCGGCGACAGTCTTAAAGTCTTTATTTGCAAATAGAATATTTTTATCCACTGTTTCAAGCTTGTGCGCCGCGCAAATTTTAAAGCTGTTTTTTTATTTATTGGTGAATAAAAACAGGAAAAAGTTGGACGCGATAGAAACCGTAATATGGCGCACGGGCGGGATGCCGTCAAGCCATTCCGCAGTCGTGTGCTCTCTTGTGGCGTCTGCTGGAATTTACGAAGGCTTTGATTCCAATTATTTTGTTTTATGCCTTATTTTCGCCATGGTGGTTCTTCGCGATTCATTGGGAGTCAGGAGGACTGCCGGTTTGCAGGCAAAAGCGTTAAATAATCTGGGAAAGCAATCCGCTAAATTAACAGGTTTGGAATTCCGGTCAGTAAAGGAAATTCATGGGCATACTCCGCTTGAAGTGTTAGTCGGAGCCTGCTTAGGCGTTTTAATCGCGTTTTGCTTTTATCTGTTTTAGGCATGATATGTCCTTCTTCCGTTCCGTTTTGCTTGCAAGCCTTATTTCCCTGTTGGCGGCTTTAGGCCTTCTTTATATCGGTTCCGCGATGGGTTACGAAGAATTCCGAGGCGGATACGCGGTGTTAATCACAGATGATACAATTGAGGACGCGGCTATCCTTTCCCGTTTGGAATCAGGCGTTTTCTTTTTTCTCATATATGCGCAGGGCAAGCTCCAACTCCCTGCTGTTTCTCTGAGGATAACGGGAGCCGGTCAAAACAAGCGAAGAGGGAATATCTATATTTTCCGCAGCGGACAGAAGCTGTTCCCCAAGTTCTTTTTCACGGTGTGAAACGGCAAAAATAATCTGCGCTACTTTAAAACACGCCTTTGCCACGATAGCGGCTCCTTCTATAACCGCGATCATTCTGTCACGTCAACGAACATAATCGGCGGCAAGCAAAGGGTCGTCAAAAACACAGCGGATTACAAGCGTCAATTTGTCTTTTTTTCTCGCGGCGGAAATAATATCGGAAAGCGGCCTTTCGTCATCGTACATTTCTACAATTCCGTAATCGGAAATTATCCGTTGTATATCATAACCGTTTAAGCTGTTCCATATTAAAATTTCATCCTTTCTGCCCAGTCGTTCAAACGCGCCTTCCATTTTAATTACAAAAGCGTCATTAACAACATTGTTTCTGTCTTCCCATGAGACCTTCCTGATAACTCTGCCGGGAATAGTAGCATGAACATTTGCCGTCCCAGCCATTGACGCCCTGCCAATCAACATTCCTTCGCGGACAAATTCTCCGATACTCACGATAGGATAGACAGGTTTTGCTTTGTTTCCAAGTGAAATAACGGAAAGCGCCGGTAAGAAAGCGTTTTCGGTTGATGTTTTTGCCGGGGATTTATCGGGAACGTATTGGAGCGGGGATATGTTGTACGGCTTTTTTTCCGGTGGCACGATTGCTGCGGCTTTTATTCTTGCGGCTGAACCTGCAAGCGGCGCCAAATTAAAACCGGGTATAATATTTACAGTCGTCTTAAGCGCGTTTCTTTCGTGGTTTTTCAGGTACAAGTGCATGGAATATACGGGATGCATTATGGCCATTGCCCTGACAAATTGCATAACGCCCCTTGTCAGGCTTTTTGAGGAAAAAGTTTTTCTTTCCCGAGATAATCGCGGCAAGTTCCGGGAGAACCGCTTATGAAAGACAAGGCTATTCTACTTGGTTGGATAACGGGACTTTTGCTGCTTATATCCGTTCTTTGGATTTCAATTCAATCGGTACACGCGTTTTATGTTTTACGCGCGGTAAACAGCGTATTTATGAATAATGAAGATTCACGGAGGGTTTCTAAATTCTTGCATTCAAAAGCCGGAAAAGCGCAAGTTTTGGGGTTTTGGTATTCAATGAATTCCTCGGATAAAATGTTTGTTTTTACGGTATTTAAGGACGGCATACTTGTCCCGTGTGGCGCCATAGTTTCACCTGAGGGCACCGTGAGTGAAATAATGCCTTTAAGCGCCCATGCGATGCAAATATTTGACGGATTGCCAAAGAGTGTTTTGCAAATGTATATGGGCAGGATAGAAGAAGCGGCGCTAATAAATTTTTCAATACCGCAAGGAGCCGGCAAATGAGTTTGGGCCGACAACACTCTTTTTGGGGATCGCTTTCTCCTCTTGGCGGATTAACCGGCGTGGGTCTTTTAATTATGGCTTCAGGGCGCCTGGCATGGGCAATTACTGTCGCGGGAAGTTTGTTTTGGGTGTACGGCCTTACCGCGATTACATACGCTTCTTTAGAGTCGGTGGGAAAGAAAAAATTATTGCCTGTAAACGGCAGGGGCATTTTCATTACCTGTTTAGCCGCGTTTTTCAGCAGCATATATCTGTTGTTGTTCTGGCTGATATGCCCGTTTGCCGCCATGGAAGTTTTTATGCTTCTTCTGCTTGTTCCTTTATTCTGCGCAAGCCCTGATTTTATTCAGCAAATACAGTCTTTATGTGAAAGCGCGTACATTGATATTTTTGAAAGTCTGTCAGATTCGGTTTCAAAAGCGGCATCTTTAGCTGGATTGCTGATAGCGTTTTCCATAATAAGGGAACCGTTATCTTATTGTATGTTGTCATTTCCGGGGACTTATCAGGGAATGGTTACAATTATGTATTTTAAATCAGGAGCGTTTTTCCCAATGGGCATTTTTACGGCTTCCGCAGGTTCTCTTTTGTTATTGGGATATTTCATCTGTTTATATCAATATTGGAAAGGAAGAACAGGCAATGGTTAATACTCCTCTATTACTGTTATTTATTTACTCAGGATTTACCATGAACATTTTATTGCAATGCGGTCTTGGAATAAAAGGGGCGGTTGAATCAAAATCAAATTTCAATATAGCGGCATTTATAAAATTAGCCCTTATTTTTTCTTCAATAATTTTTTTATGGTTATTTTTTTCCAAAGTGCTTTTTTCATTATTTTCAGGTATTTTTGTGTATGTGATTTTATTTCCTGTAAGCGCCATTGTTTATGACAGGCGCCCTGAAGCCATAATTAAAAGACCCACGCCGGTTAATCCGCCAAGAGGAGAAAGCGATCCCCAAAGAGTGTTTTGCAAATGTATATGGGCAGGATAGAAGAAGCGGCGCTAATAAATTTTTCAATACCGCAAGGAGCCGGCAAATGAGTTTGGGCCGACAACACTCTTTTTGGGGATCGCTTTCTCC